>QHNB01000253.1 GCA_003217965.1 Verrucomicrobiota bacterium
ATCGGAGACCCGTTCACTGACTGGAGACTGAGAAGGACACAGTAGCGCCACGTTTTAGCAAGAAATAACGGTCAGCTCCGGACTACCAATTAACACCCAGAGGTTGTAGCGCCGGTCTCCGACCGCCGAATATGAGCGAGACCGGCCAAGATCGGCGGTGAGACACTGCTGCTACAAGCTACAGTCGTTAATTCAGACCGTAAATCTCTACTAAGGCGATGCCAGTAGTTCCATTCACGCCGTTGACTATCGCGGTGTAGTTGCCCGGAGCGAGTGTCCGGACCATGGCCGACTCGGCCGGATTGGAAGGTTGCAGTCCGGTGGCGATGATCTCGTCGCGCTGATCAGTTTGCCAGTCATCATTGAATTGAATCCTGCTGCCCTGGTCATTGAAGAGAGACAAGGTCGGGTTCTGCAGCACATTGGTTAATCCGAAATCGCTTAGGCTTGGGCCCTTGGCCCGAACCACGACCGTCTCGTTGTCTGGACCTTTGACGCTGAAGCCGCCGTCGAGAACGTTGTCCCCGGTCTCGGCTAGACCGCGAGTGGAGATGTTAAAGAGTTTGCTTCCTGCAGTGGGGTCCAGATCGAAGACTTCGACTAGCCCGAGGCCGGTTCCTCCATTTAGTCCGCTAACGATGGCGGTGTAAGCCCCGGGGCCGAGAGAGATGAGAATGGCCGATTCCAAGGCGTTACTTGGTCGTAAGGCAGGATCAATGGAGCCAGCGTTATCAGCGTCAGCCCAGTTGTCGTTAAATCCAATCCGTTGTTGGCTGGAATTGAAAAGCGAGAGAGTCGGGTCCTGAAGGACGTTGGCGAGGTTGATGGGAGGGTTACCTAAGCTTGGACCAATAGCGCGCAAGAGCACTAACTTGTTTCCATTTCCTGTAACAACGAAGCCGCCAATCATGACGTTGTCACCGATTCCAACAAAACCACGAGTCGAAATATTCGCGAGACTGACTGGAATGGTGCCGCCAAATTCCGCGGCACCGATGTCCGGAGCAGCGCCAGCCCGGAGGTAGCCGCGCTGATCGCGGGCGGGCGCGCCCGACCCGGTGCCGGCATCGATGGCAGGACTACCCGCTTGTGGGAGTTGCGTCTTGGTGAGGCCGCCATTGTTCTGAAGTGGACCTAGTAGCGGATTGAAAGTGGGGCCTTGGTGATCGCCTGTATTCGTTAAGCCGCACGTTGTGTCGTCGGAAAGATTGAATCCGTTGGAAGTGATAGCGCCAGAGCAATTGCCGCCCGCATTGGACGCCAGCAGCGTGTTGCGCAGCAGGAGCGCCGCGCTGCCGTGCAGGCTCAGCCCTGTGCCAGTGTTTTGCGCGATGGTCGCATTGGTGAGCGTGATTGGCCGGTCGTAGTGGTCGATGGCCTCCGGGCCGGAGTTGCCGTTGATGGTCACGTTGATGAGCGTCAGCTGCATTTCCGACTCGATTGCGCCGCCATGCAAGGCAGCGTTGTTGCCGCTGAGCGTGGAGGCCGTGACTGTCAGTGCTTTAGTTGTGTCGGTGCGATCAGCGGCATCGATGGCGCCACCGTACAACATGGCGATGTTGTCGGCCAGCGTGCTGGTCTGGACTGTGGCATTGCCATCGTTCTCGATGGCGCCGCCGCCATCTGCCTGGTTGCGGCGCAGTACCGTATTGCGAACGATCAGGGAGCCTGGGCCGACATTATCAATTGCACCGCCCGCCCCGTCGGCGTGGTTATCGTGGAGCTGGTCAGTATCTACCAGCAGATTGCCGGCGTTATAGATGGCGCCGCCGCCCTGCGTGCCGTCGAAGACGCCGATGGAGTTGTCGTGCAGGTCGCTGCCCGTCAGCGTCAGGCTGCCGCCCGGATCGACGTACAGCGCGCCGCCAAAGAAAGCGGAGTTGCTGGCGAACTGGCTGTTGCCGACCGTCAGGCTGGAATTGAACGTGACATAGACCGCGCCGCCCCGATCGATCGTGCTGGATGAGAAGCTGCCGCTATTCGCCGTGTTGTTGATGAACTGGCTGTTTTGCACGCCGACCTTCGCCCCATCCCATATTAGCATGGCGCCGCCCCAGCCATTGGTGGTGTTGAGCGTCGTATTGTCGTGGAAATTGCATCCGATGATCGTCGTCGCTGAAGCGGCAAAGCGCGGGTAAAGCGCCCCGCCATTTCCCGCCTGGTTAGAACCGAATTCGCTGTTCGTGATGTTCAGCGCCCCAAGGTTCAGAATCACGCCGCCGCTCCAAGCCGGCGCAGTTTTGTTTTGAAAGAACTTGCTGTTGTTGACGTTCAGCGTTCCGAGATTTTGGATTGCGCCGCCGTCGCCGCTTGCGTTGAATCCGTTGCTGATAGTGATGTTATTTAGCGTGAGGGTCCCGCTTGCATTAATTTGAAATACAAGGCTAGCGTTATTGCCGCTAACCGTAACTATGCCTCCCCCGTCAATGACGACGGTTGTGGTGATCGCGGGGAGCACCCCGTTAACCAATACGATAGTGGCGCTGCCCAGATTAAACGTGAGCGCGCCGCCACCGCTGCCTTGGAGCGCCGAAAGCTTGGCGCGTAGCTGGTTCGCCCCACCACTGTCGCCGGCGTCAGTTACGACCTGATCCGTGGCATGAAGCGGAGGCGCGGAAACTATCAGCGCACTAGCTACAAACCAAAGAGTAGAAAAAAGCCGGCGACATCGCCTTCGTCGGTCTGGCAAACGCACCTTCATCGTCGCGGGGGGATTGCCTTTATATTGAGACGTGCGTTCAAAAGCAA
>QHNB01000258.1 GCA_003217965.1 Verrucomicrobiota bacterium
ATTGGGCCTCGCAGTCGGGGCGATTTATCTTCTCTCCCGCCAGCCGATCGAATACGAGCATCTGCTTCGACCGCAAGCGCTTACGCCGTTTTTTGCCATCTTAAACATTCTGCTAACGCTGCACTTTTTCGACATGCGGCATCGCGAAGGCCCGTCATTGTCAGGCGCAATTATCGCCGCACTAGTTCTTGTTAGCTCAATATTACTCGTGACTCTCAGAGCCGGCTTCGCCCTGACGATCCTCTTCGGCGGTCTTCCCGTGCTGATCGCGTTGTTTGACCGCCGCGAAACCTGGCTGCGGCGCGCTGTTGTGATTCTTATCCCGTTGATCACCGCAGCGGCAATCCTGCGAACCGAGCAGATACTTGCGAAATCGGATCCTCTCGCCAAATGGTGGCTCCCGACCACGCTCTTCACCATTCACGCAAACCTCATCGCCCAGCAGATGGATGAAGATATCGCCCGCGGAGACTGCGGACGGCACGGATGCGAGTGGCTGCACGAGGTCAGCGCCAGCCTGCATGAAGAGATTGACAAATCGTATCGCTTGCCCAAAACCTGGCGCTCGCTCGGATTCGATGCCGATTATCTCATGTACGGAGATTCACTCCGACGCTGGCGCGATCGCTTCTTCGAGGGCGACGCTGATAAGCAGCTCCATTTCGAAATGTCTTATTACCTGCGGACGGCGCGAATGCACCCGGGCCGAATAGCGGGAAAAGTGATGCAGCAAATGGCCCAGTTCTACGTTGGGTACAAACAGAGTTTCCTTGCAACTCCACAGGTGAAGCTTGCTCGCCGTTATGCTCGCGCTCTGGACGTTCTCCAGCCCCACCGGCTGCCATCATATCCGCCCTTCACCCGTTATGTCGAAAAACTGAAGAGCCTCTCGTTCACTAAAGCCACTCTTGATCAACCGGTGCTCGTTACTATTACTGGCGCACTGCTGTGTTTTCTATTTCCGCCCATCTTCTTTGGCACGCTGGGCGTAATTTGTTTTCTCAGCCCAAACCTGCGTCGGCTTTACGGCTCTTTTGCCGTCGTCGTGCTGTTTGCGTTCTCCTACAGCTTCGGGAACTGCCTCATCACGGCCATCGTGCACTCGCTCGATCTCACTGGTTATATCATCGTGCAGTATTCATTCGTACGTTTATCTGAATCGATGGCCATGCTGTTTCTCGTCGAAATCGGCATGGAAACACGGTGGCCTCGAATCGAAGTGTGCGCTCACCACAAAAGATGTTGAAGAGAAACCGCAACACAATCGGCTTCAAATCCTCATTCCCATCGTCTCGACCAGTTTCTAATTTTCGTCGAGCCCCCGCATGTTGGCCATGGAAGAATCAAAAAAGTATTCACCTGCGGGTGGTAAGTTACTAATGGTAACGTATTGGGGCCTGTAGCTCAGCGGTAGAGCAGGGGACTCATAATTGAAGAATGAGTTTTTGCGCTTATTTTCGCGGCGTTGCGCAGAGTGGCACCTCCCTCGTGTTCCTAACGATTATTGCTTGCAGCACGTTACGCAGAATTGCGTGATTTTGCGGCAAAAATGGTTCGGACCGTAGAAACGACCGTGAAAAATCGGTTTGTGCTTTGTTCGCCCAACGCGCGCGCTTCGTCCAGCTCTCGTTCAGTCGCCGGTCTGCGCCCTTGACTTGAGTGTCTACCACGATGGCGACTTTGCTCCAAAGGTTCAGGATTCTTTCGCCAACCGGCGCATTTCCGGCACGCCCAGTCTAGAGTTATTCCGACATTCACAAATAACTCTGGACTTAGGTGGACCTTATCGACCATTCTTCAGCTCCCCCCATGAAAACTCCCCCGACAACAGGAGGGTAGGCCCACCCGGTATGCAAGAGGCACAAGAAGGTAAACGCGAAAACCTGATGTTAGGACGGTTGATGAAGCAGTTCGCCTGTCGGTATTTCTACGGAGGTTCGTGGTGGGGAATCAATCTTTCCGCTTATGACTGGGCTGACGCGGAGGCTCGTGCGAGAACATTAGGCATTCAGCTCGATGCTGAAATCGGTGCGATCGATCCTGCTTTTGAGGGTGCGGGCGTTTGCGAGCGACTTTGGATTATCCTAAGAAATATTACTCGCCCAAGGAACCAATAATTTCGTCTAAATCCCGGCGATTCAAACTATATCATTGAGCTAACGATAGGATGCCTACGGTTGGCCCTCTGCGCTGACAACATACCAATAGAACTTCCGAGAGGGGGAGGGGAAAGCCAACGAATTGATAAAACTCGCGGTCCCGAATCGACAAATCTCGGCTCCGATGAAGAGCTGTTTATGACGGATGCTTACCGACTTTCTCTGGCCCAGAGGACGATAGATTTTGAAGGAATCGCTACTGCGCGAAATCCAGCTTTTGAGAAAGCATTGCGCGCCATTTTTCGGTGGCAGAAATCAGATTCTGGAAAATTGTTCGTCCGTAATTTGTCGGCTTGAGCCGAGGTTGAGATCGAGTCACGGCAGCAAATACACTTCCACGAGCGCATTACCTGTGCCGCCACCGACGCCGCTTACAACCGCGGTGTAGTTCCCCGGGGCCAGATTGAGGATTATTGCTGACTCGAGTCGATCAAGAGGTCCCAACGAGGCTTGTGTAATTTCCGCTGCCTGACTGTCCCGCCAGTTATCGTTCTGTCCTATCAGGGCACCATCGGAATTGAATATGCCATCGTGCAGTCTGACGAGCTGCTGACTGCGTTTCTCGAATTGGAACAGGTGACACGCAGCGGGTGATTTTGCAGCGCGCTGCAATCGTTCACCGCCTAGCAACTGCTCCCATGAGGCGCTCCCACTCGACGAGGCTCCCGCGAAACGCAAGCTCGCGGGCAGTATTGAAACTCAGCCGTGCGTTCTGACTGATCTGGCGCCTTTTGGGGGCGATTTGCTATTAGCTGGCGGGGGACGACACTCAGGATATAAAACCACAGGAAAAGTTCGATCCTGTCGTAAGCGCAGAGCAGCGGTTTCGCGTCTATTGCCGCGTTGCCAACCTTACTCATGTCTCCGAGCAACGGCTCTGCGAAATTTTGGACAGCATCGGGGAAAGCGAAGGGCTAACCCGTAAGCGGCAGCACGAAATTGTCCAGGAAAGCAGGCTGGCAATTCATAGCTAGGATTGTGGCGCGCTCACACGCTGCCGAACGCCACTACATTCGCCCCCTCTGTCACCGGCGCAATTTTCCAAAAGCGTTCAGCTTCGGATTTGAGCTTTAGGCGACGACTCTTTCTACGCGCGCGCGTGGAACGGTCAAAGGGGCTGGGCCGAAGGAGGTCCAAGCGAGAAGCGATGACTGGTTGGAACCTAACCCCAATCTCCGCGCCCGAAAGCCGAGTTATTTCAGGTC
>QHNB01000259.1 GCA_003217965.1 Verrucomicrobiota bacterium
GTTCTCTTCGTTGCGGCGTCGCTTCGAACGTCGAGAACTCATCGGGTGAGCGTGCGACTCGCTCTTACTTCCGTATTCGCTAAAAATGCGAGTTCATTTTCCGATAGGAGGTCCAAGGTGAACGGCCGAGGTATCGTATGCACTGGCATCCTGCCCTCTATCTCAAAGGAGGGAGCGACCATCAGTTCTTACGTGGCATTGCAAAATCCTGCGATCGCGCAGTGGCAGCTGAGAGGAGCGCGGCCATAATTTGGGGCGTCGAAGAACCACTCAGCAAAAAGCCCATATGAATCCCGAAACTAAAGATACCGCAATGAAGGTTTACCTCCGCGAGATCGGACGAATCCCCCTTTTGACACGGGAACAGGAAATTGAGCTCGCAAGAAAAATCAGAAACGGCGATCGCGAGGCCCGCACCCTCATGATCAATGCGAACTTACGCCTCGTTGTCACGATCGCACAGGACTACGTGAATCGTGGTTTGCCGCTTCTTGACCTTATTGCCGAAGGAAACATCGGGTTGATGACAGCAGTCGATCGATTCGAGCCATCCAAGGGCGCGAAGGTCAGCACCTACGCCGCGTGGTGGATCAGACAAGCGATCAAACGTGCTCTTTCTAATCAGAGCAAGACAATCCGATTGCCTGTTCATCTTGGCGACAAAATCGCCAAGATGCATCGGATCGCATTCCAGATGAGCCAGGAGCTTGGCCGCGATCCAACCGATGATGAGCTTGCCGAAGAGATCGGCATTGCCAGCGGAAAAGTTTCGCGACTAAAAACTGTATCGATTCGACCCGCTTCGCTCGACGCCCCAATTAGTGACAATGATTTGACCGAGTTTGGTGAGAGTATTGGTGACGAAGAGGCGCGAACACCGTTTGAATTATTGCGTGACAGAGACCTCCACAACGAGATCGGGGGTTTGCTCGAAGTCCTTGATGATCGGGAGAAGAAGATCATTTCCCAGCGTTTTGGTTTCGACGGCAGAAAGCGGAAGACGCTCGAAGAAGTTGGCGAAAAATTGGGCGTGACGCGCGAGCGTATTCGTCAGTTGCAGAACAGCGCACTCTCGAAATTGCGACGCGCGCTTAGTCAAAAAGAGCAGCCGATGAATCTCGTGCTCTCAGCTGCAGCTTAGAAGGCGAATAAATTGTGGTGGTTAATGCTTTAGTGCTGGAGATTACGCGCCCGCTAGTGCATCCGAGTTGAGGTTACAAGCGCTTTTTCGCAAACGCTCGCCCAGAAGCGGATTTGAAATAGCGCTCGAGATGAAGTGCACGCTCTTTATTGGATAGTGCGAGATAGGATTTTATGCGCCACGGTTTCCATTTCGTGGTGTGGAAGATCCGCCCCGCGTTGTGTTGCGCAAAGCGCGTCCGAAGATCCTGCGTTCGTCCGACGTAGAACCGATCCGGCGCAACTTCGTCTGCAATATATAAACGTGTATGAAACGTCCCATAACTGGTTGGCTCGCCGAGTCATAGCTCGCCGCGCAGTTGTCGCAAGGGGAAAAAGGTCCGCCTACACTAAAGTTACGGCGCGACAGTCTTCGCTGTCGGCTATCGCTGCGAGCGAAGACTGGAGCCTAGGGGATTCGAACCCCTGACCTCCTCAATGCCATTGAGGCGCTCTACCAACTGAGCTAAGACCCCGCAAGAGTTTCAGACTGTAGATTTTCGGTTGTCGATTGCAACTAACGTCCAACCATCGAGATACTCGCGTCGCTCGCGGCTTCGATCACACGATCTCTCTCGAGCAACAATGTCCGGTCAGCTTCAACCGCAATAACTCGAACTTTCGCTTCTGCGGCCACGCGGATGGTTTCCACTCCAATCACCGGGACGTCGAAGCGCATGTCCTGATTCGGTTTCGAGACTTTGATCACAACCGACTTATCGCGACCGAGCGCGCCGCCCCGACGGATCGTCTCATTCGTTCCGTCGAATCCTTCAACGGCGAGAACCGTTCCGTTTTTCACGACAATAGTTTGTCCGATATCGAATGACGCGATCTCCTTCGCAATGTTCCAGCCGAACTCGACATCAGATTTTTCGCGGAGCGACAGCTTTGGTCCCGCGAACAAATCCTTAGGTGCGAGCAGATCTTGAAGAAATGTTGTGGCAGGGAGAAGCGTCACGCCTATTTTTTCCAGCTCTACCGCGATTGCGCTGAAAATGGATGCGGCGTTCCGCCGCTTCAGTTTGGCAAGCAGCAGAAGAGCTCGCCAATCGGGATGCAGGTGGAAGAGATTTCGCGGAGCAATCTGGCCGGCCATGATGGCCTGGCACACGCCTGATTTACGGAAGACGGAAAGGAGTCGATTCAACTCGCCCACCCGCAGCCAGTCAATTTGGTCGACTAGCTCCCCAATTTTTGGATCGGTCTCTCCGTTAAACGCAACCGCGCTTATTCTTGTAACGCCAGCCGATCGCGCTGCCTTCGCAAGAACCTGGGGATAGATCCCGTTACCGGCGATGATTCCGAGATGATCGAGAGGCAGCAAATTCGGGCAGGGAAGAATTATGAATGCCGACGCCGTTTCACGTGCAATTGAGCGAGCGCTTTTTGCAGCGACGCCTGGATGGCCGCGACTTCCTCCGCGGTGTGATCTTCTTTCATCGCCGCTTTGGCCCGCTTAACCGCGGCTTGAGCCGCGGCGGTATCGATTTTTTCCGCCTCGAGCGCCATGTCCGTCAGAACCGAGACGCCGTCGGCTTTGATCTCAACGAAGCCTTCGCCGACTGCCATCGCGGTCTCGCGTCCATCTTTCACGACGCGCAATTCGCCCGGCTTCAGAGTCGTGAGCAACGGCACGTGTTTCGGATAAATGCCGAGCTCACCTTCCGACCCGGGCAACGTGACCATGTTCACGTCTTCGGAATAAATCTTCTCCTCCGGGGTGACGATCTCGAGTTTTAATGTTGCCATGGTTTAACGCTTCAACGCTTCAGCTCCCTTTGATCATGTCGATGTTGCCTTTCATGTAAAAGTTCGCCTCGGGAACTTCGTCATGTTTGCCATCGAGAATTTCCTTGAATCCGCGCACCGTTTCCGCGATCGACACGTATTGGCCTTTGTGGCCTGTGAAAACTTCCGCAACGTGGAAGGGTTGACTCAAGAATCTCTGAATCTTCCGCGCGCGATAAACAGTGAGCTTGTCTTCTGGACTTAGCTCGTCCATGCCGAGGATCGCGATGATGTC
>QHNB01000020.1 GCA_003217965.1 Verrucomicrobiota bacterium
AAGGCAAAGCCGTCGCCCTGTATCAGCAGCTGCAGGCAAATGGCGCTCAGAATCTTCGCCTGGTTATCGGTAAACGAACACCGACCAGCAGAGTCACGCATACTTGGGTGGAATGGACGAACCTGTCTACTACCTATGTCCTCGACCCAACAATCAATCAGTCCGCCTGTTCACTGGCAGAAATCCCCACTAATTCCTACATTGGTTATTACGCTTATACTAGCACGCGAAAATACTGCGTTGCCAATCCGGGTGGTTTCTTAGCTGCACTGTAGCTAAATGGAGCGGTGCCTGAGCTGGCGAAGCCAACCGGTGACCGCATTTCTGCTCTCCACATTTGCGCGACGGCCAGCGTGTCAGATTTGATAATGCGTACTACGTGCGTGCTGGTTGTGGCAGCTCTCTCGGTTGCGAGGCTGCCGTTCCTGTGGCGGCGGCCATGTTAGCTGCGAGCCAGCCGTGAACTCACCCCCGAATAGAAATGATCAAAGGGCATCGCGCAGAATGGAGAATATTTCCGTGCTCTCCATCGTGCCGTGGAGTTTCTCAGTGGGCGGGCCAGTCCCGCATGCCACCGGATCTTCCAAAGCATTCAGGGCGTAGGGCGATTCCAAAGCGGCTGGCTCTGTGTTTAGCAAATCGCGCGCAGTTGGTTCTTGCGCATTCTCCCGAATTCTTCCCCCATTAGGGCCAGTCGCCCAGGTAATCCAGGGCTGCCCCGCAGAATTAAGACCGAGAATGGCGACGCCGTGGTCGTATCGAAATGGAAAACCGTTCACATTCATTCCGCCGATAGCAACATCGCCGCAAACCACCATCGCGACGTTCGCTCCACCGAACTCACGGGCCGTTCGGATTGCGTGATCCAGTTCAAGAGTTTCGCGCAACGTCCTCTCACCTTGATTTTGCCACGCGGCTGATGCCATCAAATGCGCGTTAACGACAAGCATATAGCCACGGCGATTCACCTGAAGCAGTTCGATCGCCCGCCGCACCATATCGGCTAGCGAAGGTTTCTCGGCCCGCGCCGTAAGCTCGTCGCTGAACGGCAGGTCGTTCTCAGCGAAAAGTCCGATCACGCGCGGTCGCTGCCAGCCCGAAATTTCCTCGAGCTCAGCCAGATTCTTCGGAGTGCGGATATTCGCCTGCTTCAGTTTTTCTTTGTCAAAACTGGAACTGCCGCCCCCAAGTGCAACATCGACACTGTCGCGTTCGATCAGAGTGTTGGCTAATTCATGTGGCTGCTTCGCGTTCGAAGCATGCCCATAGAAGGCGGCTATGGTCGGGTTGGCCAGCGCACCATCACTTATAATGCCAGTCGTTCGCCCTTCGTCGTGAGCGATTTCGAGAATGGTGCGGAGGGCACCGCTGTTTTGATCGACTGAAAGCGCGCCATTTTTGACTTTTGTGCCCGTGGCTAGAGCCGTCGCTGCCGCACCGGAATCGGGCACGCCAAAATCGGCAGAGTAGTTTTTAAGCCGCGCTGAGAAGGTAAAAGAATCAATCTCGAGTCGGCCGTCGGAACCGCCATCATAAACGCGCGCCGCCGCAATGCGTTGCGACGTCAGGCCTTCACCGACAAATAGGATGATCCCAAATGGCTTCTGCACTACCCAGTTTTGGAAATAGAGGACGCCGAGGCCGACAAAGGCCACAAGGCAAACCAATGCCAGTATCTGATTCCTCCACTTCATGGGCCGATGTGAATAACCATGGACAACCTTGTCAACGAAAGAACCACTTGTTTCGCCGGGCGCTCTCGGGAGATTGCGCGCAATGAGCGGGCCGGTCATGCTGATCATTCGCGACGGCTGGGGTATTAATCCCGACGGCCGGCGCCGTGCGAAAGAGAATGGCGACGCCACGCTCCTCGCGCGCACGCCCTTTCATGATCAGCTCTACGCGAAATATCCCATGGCAAAATTGAATGCAAGCGGGCTCGACGTCGGATTACCGGCAGAACAGATGGGAAACTCTGAAGTGGGCCATCTGAATCTCGGTGCCGGCCGCATCGTCCATCAGGATCTCACGCGCATTAATAAAGCGATCGCAGATGGCGAGCTTTCGCGGAACGCAGTCCTTCAGGAACTATTCCGCCAAACGCGTGGACGGCGATTACACTTGCTCGGTCTCGTTTCCGACGGGGGCGTACACAGTCATTATACACACCTTCTCGCGATTGCTCAGGCCGCGCATGAAGGTGGGTTGCAGGAAATTTTCGTGCACGCCTTCACGGACGGCCGGGACGCTTCGCCGACAGGCGGCGCTCATATCTTGCGGGAATGCGAGGGCGCGCTTTCCCGACTGGGTGCGCGGATTGTGACCGTCGTTGGTCGCTATTTTGCGATGGATCGTGATCGGCGTTGGGATCGCACGAAAAAAGCCTGGGATGCGATCGTTTTAGGGAAAGGTGAACCGGTTAGCACCTTGCCCTCGGAGGCCGTCGCGGCAAAATACAAGGAAGGCCAAACCGACGAGTTCATGCCGCCGCTCATCTTCGCTTTTGCCAATGAACAGCGCGTCCGAGACGGCGATGGTGTTTTATTTTTCAATTTTCGGGCGGATCGGGCGCGTCAGCTTTCGCAAGCGTTTCTCCTGGAAAAATTTGACCGCTTTGACCGCGAGGTTTGGCCGCGGGTCCATTTCGTCACCCTAACGCAGTATGACGTTACTTATCCTTCACCATATGTTTTCGGGGCGGAGAATCTCGCTCGCATTCTGGGCGAAGTGGTGAGCGCGGCTGGACAGACCCAGTTGCGAATTGCAGAGACGGAGAAATATCCACACGTCACCTATTTTTTTAATGGCGGTATCGAGCGCTCCTTTCCGGGCGAAGATCGCAAGATTGTACCCTCTCCCAAAGTCGCCACCTACGACTTGCAGCCGGAGATGAGTGCGCCGCAGGTGACGGATGAAGTTTGTGCGCGAATGGCGAATTACGACCTCATTATTCTGAATTTCGCTAATCCCGACATGGTGGGACACACCGGCGTAGTCGAAGCGGGGGTGAAAGCAGTCGAAACGGTCGACGCATGCCTGGCGCGAATCATCCCGGAACTGCTCGGACTAGGCGGCAAAGCTTTGATTACGGCTGACCACGGGAATTGCGAACTGATGCGAAATCCCGACGGGTCACCGAATACTGCACACACGACCAATCTGGTGCAGTTGATCTACGTCGCCAATGATGCCGCGGACTTTCGCTGCAATGATGGAATTTTGGCCGACGTTGCGCCAACGCTTTTGTTCATGCTGGGATTGCCGCAGCCAAAAGAGATGACAGGACACAACTTACTCGTTCTCAAGAACTAGCGACGTTACTCAAGTCAAACCTTTACTCGCCCGTGTCGCGCAGCGGAAGGCTCCTTCGGTAAAGATCGATATTCGATTCGAGTGTGTTTGCCAACGCGTAGTTTCCCTGCTGAAGGGCCAATTGCGAACCGCGTTGCGCTGTTGTAGTCGCTTTGTCGAACTGACCATTTTCGGCATAGGCAGCAGCGAGCAGCCGGTAGATTCGCGGATCTCTTTCGCCGAAGAGTTGTAGCGCGCGCTCGCCCAGCGCAACTGCTTTTGCCCCGCTTCGAATCGTGTCGTCTGGAAACGTAGCGAATATCCACAGCAGATTGCAGTAGGCGTTTAGATTGTCGGGCTGCAGCTCCAGCGTCTTTTGCCATTCGCTGATTGCCTGATCGATTCGCCCCTGTTGCGACCACGCGATACCGAGGTCGTTGTGTGCCTCCGCTCTGGCGGGGTTCGCGTGCAATTCTTCTTGTAAGTGAGCAATTGCCTGATCGGGCCGACCCTGCCGTAACAGGATTATCGCAATGTTGTGATGAACTTTGGGTACATGCGGATCCAGCTCCATCGCTTTCTGGAAATGAGCGAGAGCACCATCGAGCTCCCCTTTGCGTGTAAGGGCAATGCCGAGGTTATTGTGCGCTTCGACGAACTCCGGCTGGATTTGCAATTCCTTCTGAAACTCAGTAATCGCTTCGTTCAGGCGTCCGCTATTCAAAAGTAACGTGGCAACGTTATAGTGCACCCGAGGGCGAATCACACGTGTCTCAAGAACCTTTTGGAAGTGGATGCTCGCCTCCTCGTTTTTTCCAGACGCTGAAAGCGCAACGCCGAGGCGACTCTGCGCATCGGCACTATCAGGCTGGATCTCCACTGCCTTACGTGCATGAAAAATCGCGTCGTCCAGACGATTTGCGCGTAGGTCAAGATCGCAAAGGCTATTATGCGCAGTCTCGCTTTGTGGATTCACCGAGAGGGCGTGTGTCCAAAGAGCGCGGCTATCGCGCCAGTAGCTGGTTTGTTTCCAGGCGGGCCACATCAAGAGGACGATCGAGGAGGCCATCGCCGTGCCAAGAAGAAGGCGTCGATGGCGCCACGAGGATACAGCCTCCGCCACGAACCAAGTCACGAGCATATACAGACCAATCTGGGGCAGGTATGTGTAGCGGTCCGCGTGAGCTTGCTCGCCGACCTGTACAAGCCCGCTCACTGGCACCAGCATTCCCAAAAACCAGAACCAGCCCGTAAAAAAATAGGGACGTTTCCGTCTGTACATGAAGGCAGCTGCGCTAACCGCGAAGAGCAATAGGGCCGCCACCGAGACTTGTAGGACAGAGAGGCTGTGCCGGGGATGGGGGTAAAAGACGGATAACCCAATTGGCCATACCAGTTCCCGCAGGTAAACGATTGTTGCCACAGTCGCATTACCAAGTCTGTCCATCAGCGACAGGTGGCCGATTGGATCAATAAAATGGCGTTGAGCGAGAACAGTCGCCGCGCAAGAACCAAATGAAAACAGCAGCAGCGGAATTTTTTCAAGGAAGACTCGTCGAATACTCGCGCGGTCTTCGACCCTGCGGTGGTGGCCAATCTTGCCTCGAGTCTCTGGCGCGAATCGCCTTAGAGGCCAGTAATCCAGCAATAGCAGAACGAACGGAACCGTCACCAGCATCGGTTTTGACATCAGACCAAGCGCGAACCAGAGCAGAACAAGCAGGTAAGATGTAAACGAGGACGTGTGCACATATCGTGTGTAAGCGCTCAGCGTCAGCATGAAAAAGACGGCGCTTAATACATCTTTCCGTTCAGAAATCCATGCGACCGATTCCACATGCAGCGGATGAATTGCGAACAGCGCCGCGACAAAAGCGCTTTGCCACAAAGTGCCTGTCATTTGTCGCAGCACAAAAAACAGGAGGATGACAGCAATCGTGTGCAACAGAACGTTGGTAAAATGATGTCCGGCTGGCTTCAGACCGTAGAGCTGGCAATCGAACATGTGAGAAATAATCGTGAGCGGATGCCAGTTACCACCAACAGTGTGCGTAAAGGCCCAAAATACGCTCTCTAGCGAAACGCCTGCCGCGACCTTTGCATTCTCGTAAATATATTGTGGATCATCGTAGGTAACGAACTGGTGGGCCACGGTCTGACCGAAAATCAGCCAGGTGATGGCGGCGAGAGCAGCACATAGCACTAAAATTACCCCGAATTTCGGGATCGCTGTGCGCACAAAAAGCGGTTTCGCCATTTCTACAGACAAGCTCGACCACGTGTGGTCAGTATGTCCGCAAGTGTAATTCCCAACTCTCGATTTAGACGTCGTGTCCCGGCAACCGCAATCCGGTGCAAGAAGCAAATGTGATTCTCGGTGTTTGTTTCTTGCCACACCGGTTTGCGCATGAGCGTCAGTCCGCCGTCTGATTCCACAAGTGCGCCCCAGCCGCTCGGAACCTCCGAATCGCGGAATAACTCTTCAGGCAAAACGAGAAAAAACAAATTCGCGCATTGGTAGCGAATTAATTTGTCGAACTTGGTACAGTCGTAGAGACGATTTTGCAGTGTACGCACCTCTCGCAAAAGGCGTTCGTAACCGCGGTGACCGATCGTAGTGAAATCGTGCGAATCGAATTCAGAAAATAGGGAATCACCATTCCGCAAGTTCGGGTAGTGCGTGCGCAAGCGCGCTTCGAGAAGCTGACGACGTTCGCAAATCCGTTCGAGACGCTGGCGTGCGGCAACGCTCTGGCAATTGTTTCGTCGCAAATCGACGAGCGTTTGTTTGCATTCAAAGATCGCTGTCGATCCAATCTGTTTTGGCTGCGGCCGATAGGCGGCCACGTCGGCACGATACCGGCATTTTGGCAAGCTCACTTCCATCGCGCACGCGGAATACCCCTGCGCCTGCGCCCAAATCATAGCAAGCCGTTTTAAGCCGGCGTGTGCCGCCGTTTCGCTCCGGCAATTTAGCCGCGCAGCCATTGCATCAATTCCCGGCCCCAATAAGTGATAATGAAATCGGCGCCGGCCCGCTTCAGTGAAGTCATGATCTCGAGAACGGCCGCGCGTTCATCGAGCATGCCTTTCTCGGCCGCGGCTTTGATCAACGCGTATTCTCCACTGACGTGATAGACCGCGGTCGGTCGACCAAAGCGCTCCCGAACCCGCCAGAGAATATCCAAGTAGGGCAAGGCCGGCTTCACCAAAACGATATCGGCGCCTTCGGCGAGATCGAGTTCGACTTCGTGCAGGGCTTCATCGGCATTGGCCGGGTCCATTTGATAAGACGATCGGTCCCCGAATTGCGGCGGACTTTCCGCAGCCTCCCGGAATGGTCCGTAAAAGGCAGAGGCAAATTTTGCCGCATAACTGATGATCCCAGTTTGATCAAATCCGGCGTCATCCAAAGCGGCGCGCACTGCCCCGATACGACCGTCCATCATATCGCTAGGGGCGACGAAATCTGCGCCGGCTTGCGCGTGTGAAACCGCGGTTTTGGCGATTAACTCCACGCTTTCATCGTTCAGGATATCAAAATGTTCGCCATCGATCCGGGCCACGCCGCAGTGCCCATGGCTCATGTATTCGCAAAGGCATACATCGCTGATTACGGTCAGTCCTGGGGCGCACTGCTTGATCTGGCGCACCGCGTCCTGCACAACCCCATTACTAGCGTAGGCGGAGCTCGCTTTTTCGTCTTTGGCTTTTGGAATGCCGAAAAGCAAAACAGCCGGTAATCCCATTTCGTGCGCCTTTCCTGCAACTTGCGCAATTTCATCCGAGCTATGCTGGCAAACTCCCGGTAAGCTAGGGATTGGGCGGCTACTTTCGATTTTTTCGCTAACAAAAAGAGGCAAAACGAAATCGTGTCGACTTAGATTCGTTTCGCGAATGAGATTGCGAATCGCGGGAGTGCGGCGTAAACGGCGGGGACGATGAACGAGCACATGGCGAGGCTACGCACGGCCCCGGACCCTCGCAAGCCGCCGTCCAATGATGAAACAGGTTCCCGCTGATTTTCTGCTCGTCGACGTGAGCAATTCCTTCACCAAGGTTGCGCTCGCATCGCGCACCCGCGTCGGCCGCGCCATCCGCATGTCGACAGCAGAATTGTCCGCGAATCGACTCGACCAAATTCTGCGAAAAAGAGGCGGCGCGAGAACAATCGTCGCTTGCTCGGTTGTGCCAAAAAAAAATCGCAAAATCGAGCAAGCGGCCGGAAAGCGGCCGATCATTTGGCTGACGCCGAACGTGCGGCTGAACGTCCGGATTGACTATCCTAATCCGAGGTCGATTGGTCCGGATCGTCTGGCCAACGCCGTTGCCGTAACCGAATTGTATGGCCCTCCCGCGATCGTGATCGATTTTGGAACGGCTGTGACTTTTGACATCGTCGCAGCCAATCGCGGCTATATCGGTGGAGTCATCGCACCGGGCCTCGAAGCCATGACAAATTTTTTGTACGATCGTACCGCGCTCCTACCGCGAATTTCGCTACGGGAACCACAGCGCGCTGTCGGGAAGTCGACATATCAAGCAATGTTAGCTGGTGCAATTTTTGGTTATCGTGGACTCGTTCGGGGGATACTTGGACGAATCGTGCGAGAGCAGTTTCCAAAGACACGGCTCCACGTCGTGGCGACAGGAGGATATGCAAAGTTGATCGCGCGGCAGCTCCCGGAAGTGGAGGCAGTCCACCAAAATCTGACGTTGGAAGGCCTACGATTAGTCGGCTGTATGAACGAGCGAGCGTGAAGCAGGCCTGTTTAGCCCATTCGAAATTTCCAAAAGAACTGCGACAAGTTACAAAATTAGCTTGTCAGCTTTGGGATGCAGAGCTTCTATGCGTCCTGGCATGAAAATTCAAAAATGGGCGGCCATCGCCGCGCTAGTCTTCGGCACCATTGCGGCTAATGACGTCGCTCCGACCAATGCTGAACTGGAGACGATGTACGACAAAGCGTTCCGCGCCTTTGACGCTGCCAATTACGTCCAGGCTCTAAAAGAGCTGGACGCAATCGATACCCGCAAACCTGACCTGGCCGCCTCGCAGAATCTCCGTGGGGTCATCTATATGCGCCAAGGATTGTATGATAAGGCGGAGGCCGCGCTCTTGGAAGCGGAACGGCTGGATCCAAAATTTTGGAATGCCCGATTCAATTTGGCCGAGATTCCGTTTTTGAAAAAAGATTGGGCAGAGGCGCGGAAACGGTTTCAAGACTTGCTCACGACCGACGCGGCCGAGCTTCAGGGCGAAGCAACTCAACTGATCCAGTACAAGATCTTGCTAACTTATCTTTTCCAAGGAAACGACACCATGGTCGATTCCATCCTCGCCAAGTTTGAACTTGCGCCTGATACCCCGGCAGTTCATTACGCCAACGCTGCTATCGCGCTTCAGCACCAGAATATTCCAGACGCCAAAAATTGGATGACGGCTGCGGAAAAAAATTTCTCGCCACAACTAAACAAACTTTTTGCCGAATCGCTGTTTGAAGTCGGCTGGCTGGAAAAGTTGCCAGGACAACAACGCGCCGCCCTGCAATTATTGACGCCGGAAGAGCGGGCGGCAAAAGCCAAGGCGGCACTCCGCTCACTCTTCGAGCAGGCTCAACAAGCGTACGAAGAGCGCGACTTCGCCAACGCGGCCAATCTAGCCGAGCGAGCCGATGCGGCCGAGCCGAACCAGCCTTCGATTCTAAATCTACGCGGCGAGATTTTGCTCGAACAGCAGAAGTTTGAGGACGCGGAAACGTTTTTTAGGAAAGCACTCAAAGTCGATCCAAAATTCCGCGAAGCGCAATTTAACCTGGCCGATGTGCCGTTTCGTAAGAAGGAATACGCGAAGGCGCGTGATCGATTCGAGTCGCTATTGAGGCAGACCCCCGGGGGGGACAAGAATCAGGCGTCCCAGCTGATTAGGTTCAAGATTTTCATGACCTATTTGCTTGAGAGCAAGGATAGCCGCGCCCAGAAAATGATGGAGCAGTTCCAATTCAGCGGCGACACACCCGCACTTTATTACGCTCAAGCCGCCTGGGAGTTTCAACACAGCAATGAGGAGAAGGCAAATGATTGGATTGCTTCTGCCCGAAAAATTTATCCGCTTGCCGCCAATGCCGCTTATGGGTCGGGATTTTACGATCTCGGCTGGTTGAAGAGCGCAGCGGCGGTCTCTTCCCCCACGCCGGGCGCTGCCGTCGATGCAGCTGCGATCGCCTCCGCTCAAAACGAATCTTCCGGCCCTGCGGTTGAGCCGAGTCCGATTCCCGGCGTCGAAATCAAGGGGGGAGAGGAGAGTCCAGCCCAGTTCTCAGTTGCGCAAGCTGCTGCTCCTTCGCCCGTCCCGGGGGTGGAGGCAACAACCGCGAGCTCTCCGAGTGTACCGCGCGCCAGCGAAGCACCGGCGAGTCCGATCGTTACGGTTGGTGGTAGCGCCGCGAGATTGGCGGGAACCGCCGGCAGTTCTGCCCACCCCGAAGATGTTCCCGCTTCATCTGTTGGGAGTTCTGCTATTGCGGCAAATCCGCCAGCCACACCAAGCGTGGGAATGCCAGCGAGCTCCGCGCCGGTGAATCTTCCAGCTATCGCTTCTGTGCAGGCAACTCCTACCGCTGCTCCGACTGCTAACGCAGCCATTGCCTCCAGCAATGCTCAATCTCGTCCAACGCAAACCTCACCTGCCGTTGAGGCGCCAGCTCAAACTCCGGCCACCGTTGTCGCGTCTGCCAAGGTGCCTGCAGTCGGTCCGACCATGGGGCAGCGGCTCGATCGAAT
>QHNB01000021.1 GCA_003217965.1 Verrucomicrobiota bacterium
ATTCTCGGTAATGTTAGCGTGACGATGCGGCAGAACCGTTTTCAGCAAATCATAACCGGTTGCTACAACCATCGTCGGCATCGACAGAAAAAAAGAAAATTCCAGTGCGGCGGAGCGCGTTAAGCCAGCGATCTCGCCCGCAGCGATCGTCGACATGGAGCGCGATGTTCCGGGAAAAACCGCCGATGCGATCTGGGCGAAACCGATCCAGGCGGCTTGCGGCAGGGTCATATCTTCCATCCGCTCGATCAGGGAATGGCGGCAGAGTGCATCGACCAACCACATGATTACGCCGCCGGCCAATAAAGCCCAGGCCATGAGCCAGAGATTTTCCAGGTTCTGTCCGATCTGCTTTTTCAAAAGAAACGCCGGAATCCCCGTGACGACGAAAGCGATCAACGTAAGCCCGAGCGGGTGCGTGAATAGGTTGCGATCCCCACGCTCGCCACGTGGAAAGGTCGATAGAAATTTCAAAATGCGGTACCAAAAATAAACCGGCAGCGCGAGAATCGCGCCGAGCTGGATAACGATCGTGTACATCTTCCAATAGGCATCGTGTAGATCGAGGTGCAGCAATGCTTCGACGATGCGCAAATGGGCGGTCGAGCTAACGGGCAGAAATTCGGTCAGTCCCTCAACCAACCCGAGCAAAAGAGAGAGAAGAATGTCGTTCATCTGGCGCCGCTTCCCTCAACGTGATTTCCCTTGCAGACGGGCGATGGTTTGGCTCTTCACCGGGCCGAAGCTAGAGCCCGCCGCTCAAAGCGCAAGCGGCATCCCATTGGCCACTGATTAAGATCAGCTTATAGAACGCACACCACCTTCAAGACCGATTCCCCGTTTCCAAATGAAAGCAGTTTGATCCTTTTGGGCGGGTCCGGCCAGCTGAGTCGGTTCGATCGCACGGCGCAGACGCTTATCGTCCCCGTGCATAACGAAAATTTGTTACTCTTTTGCGCGCGAAACCATTATTTGGAAATTAAACTTTTCGGCCGAACTTCTTTTCCAGCTCAGTAAGCGAGATCTGAATCATAGTGGGACGCCCATGCGGACAGCAGTAGGGCAGCTCGCAGGCCAGGAGATCGCGGATAAGCTTTTCGATCTCTGGGTAGCGTAACGGGTCATTGGCCTTGACGGCATGCCGGCAAACCGTCGTTGCGATCATGTCTTCGCCCAAACGCATCGGCGAACTACTGCGGCTCGTTACCTTCAATTCATCGATAATCTCCCGCAAAAATTTCACGACATCCGTTACTTCCAAAAAAGTGGGAAGACTCTCAATGCGGAAGCTGTTTCCGCCGAAATCTTCAATCCCGATTCCCATTTTCTGCAGTGTCGGAATGTTGCGCTCGACCCATTCAGCATCCCGAGGAGGCAATGAAAAAATTTGGGGCAGGAGCAAGCGCTGCGATGGAACGCCCTGTTCTTCCATGCGTCGCCTTAACTCCTCAAAGAGAATTCGCTCGTGCGCGGCGTGCTGATCGACGAGAACAAGCCCCTCGGAATTCTCCATTAAAACGTAGAGTCGATTTAGAACGCCGATGATTTGAAAGGGTGAACCGTTGCCAGCGGGAGTGTTTTCGGGCGCAGGCACAACGATTTGAGGTGAAACAAGATCAGGAGGAAACGGAGTTACGGTGTCCGGCGAAAGTGACGGCTCTGACCGACCGATATCTGGCAAAGGGCCAACCGGTTCCGGCCTTTTAAGATTTTCCTCTTCGGTCTCACGTTTTGATTGGAACTTCTCGCGCCAGTTTTGACGTGCGCCACTGAGCGTTCTCCGAACCGCCTCGACGACCGCCTCACGTACTTTCGCCGGATCGCGAAAGCGCACCTCGCGTTTTGCCGGATGGACGTTCACATCCACAGTTCGCGGGTCGAGCGTGATGAACAAAAAAGTGATCGGATACTGCCCTTTCATGAGTGCTGTGTGATAACCCTCCCGCAACGCGTTGGTGATCACACCGCTCTCAATGGAACGCCCATTGATAAACACGAACTGCTGGCTGCGTGTTTGCCGGCTTATTCCCGCGCGGCCAATCCAGCCACTCACGCGTACATTGCGTTGATCTGGAATAACTTCCAGGAGTTCTTCCACAAGTTGCGCGTCATAAAGATCGCGAATGCGATCGCGGATCGAACTCGCGGCCGGCAATTGCAGCAAAAATTTATCGTCACGCACGAAAGTGAAGCCAATCCCGGGATGCGAGAGCGCGTGCAAAAAAAATTCATGTTCAACGTGCCGCGTTTCTGTCGGTTCCGAACGCAGAAACTTTCGGCGCGCCGGCACATTGAAAAACAAAGAGCGCACTTCGACCTGAGTGCCGGGCGCTTCTCCAGCATCCCGGACCGTTTCAATCCGTCCGCCGTTCACGATAATTTCAGTGCCGACCAAGGCGCGGTGCTCGCGGGTGGTGAGCCGAAAACGCGCAACGCTCGCGATACTGGGGAGCGCTTCGCCGCGAAATCCAAGCGTGGTAACAGCGGCAAGATCGTCCGCCGTACGGATTTTACTTGTCGCATGTCGCTCTAGTGAAAGCAGGGTGTCATCGCGATCCATGCCACAGCCGTCATCGATGACACGGATGAGCGAGATCCCTCCGCGCTGGATGCCCAGCTCAATCTTGTGCGCTCCTGCATCAATGGCGTTTTCCACCAGTTCTTTCACGACTGAGGCAGGCCGTTCCACGACTTCGCCAGCCGCCACCTGGCTGGCAAGTATTTCGGGAAGCAGTTTGATCCGACTCATCGCTAGCGATTGTAACGGAGCCGTCGGCATTGCAAAACCAACTTCGCGACGGTTGACCCTAAAACGCGACGCAGTACCTTTTCCAATCGATGATTAACATTACAGATCGCGCTGTGCAGCAGCTGCGCGCACTTGCCGGAGCGAAAGCAGCGGAGGGTTTGCGCATCGGAATCGCCAAAGGCGGCTGCTCCGGATTGCAATATGAAATGACGCTGGGCCATGCCCAATCGGGCGACGCTGTTGTCGAGCGCGATGGAGTGAAGTTATTCGTCGATAATGAGAGCGCTCGCCTCCTCCGCGACGCCACCCTTGATTATCACGATGCGCTGACCGGCGCGGGTTTTCAGGTCGTGAATCCAAATGCTGCGCGGACGTGCGGCTGTGGTTCGTCCTTCGAGCCAGCACCTCCCTCTTAAGATGAAACGGCGAAGATTTCGCTGATGCAATACGATCGCCTCCGCTATGAAACGCCTTATGGTCGACCCAGGCGCCGTATCAATTATTTTGCTTGGACGTTGGCGATTTTGCTGCTGACTGCCTTTGCCTTTGCCGCCTGGCTTGGAAGTTTCTATGTCTTTTGGCAACCGGAGCGACCGGACAGCTATCGCCTGCTAAAGAAGCTTCATCGGATTGATCCGCCACGGCGTTTTGAGCTGACTGCCGCACCCGCTGGCGAATTCCTAAATCCAAAACAGCTACACGACCGTTATGCTGCATTGGGTTCTGCTGAATTGGTCAAATTGAACAGTGAGCTCGCGCGGAATTACATCCGGAATTTTCAGCAAGTACGGGGACTTGTCCCATATGTTGTCGGTCGATTTCGCATTATCGATGTGCGCCGGCTCGGACCGGCCGATGTCTTTACATCCGGAATGGTCGCGCTT
Source organism: Verrucomicrobiota bacterium (assembly GCA_003217965.1). Classification (GTDB taxonomy): domain Bacteria; phylum Verrucomicrobiota; class Verrucomicrobiia; order Chthoniobacterales; family UBA10450; genus AV69. Next base: position 3,634 of record QHNB01000021.1, read on the forward strand.
GCCGCCGCGATCGATAATGGTGAGCTTTTGATGGAGCATGTTTACCCGGCCGATGCACGTGATCTGCCATTGATGCGGCAAACACTTATCCCAGGGCTTGAGATCAAACTGGAACGCGCGCACGATATCTCAGCAGTTATTCATGCCGATCGGACGGTCGACGGGCGGATTCTGATCACGGTTATGCCGTTGCTTTACGGAACGTACACCGTCACGCGCGGGCCTGGCACTTTTACACTTGAGCCTCCACTGGATCTGAATCTCGCGGCCGGTTGGCCATTGTTTAAACCAGAGGAATTGCGTGCTGCAGAAAGTCGATATGCGGAATTACGACAACACGAACCAGGTATCGGTGGAGCGGTGCCGATACCGGGTTTGACCCCGAGCGGGACACCGCCGCCGGCGGAAAATCAACTGGTACGGGTAGAGCACGCCCAGCCCGTTGAACCGCCCCAAGTCGCAGTCGCTTCGCCACCTCCCAAGCTTGAAAAAGGAAAGGGACCACCAGCTGGGAAAAACGCGAAACTGGCGAAGAACAAGAAATCTCCCTCGCCATCAGCAACCCCGCTTCAAGTCGCCTCGACTAAGACGGCTGTTGCAACAGCTCCGCCCTTGCAAAAATTTTCTGCTGCCCCTCCGGCCACAACCAGCCCCTCGCCACAGATTGCGTTGAGTCCGCCTATTGAAAATGGAATTTCACCGGCCCGGCCGCTCCTGGCGGATGGCAGTGCTCTCGCTTCGACCGCTGGCGGCGGAAACTGGAAAACCTATCCACCTGGCAAAATGCCGCTGGGGCGGCTGATTGCGCCGAACGATCTTCCGCAAATTGCTGACCGCGATCTTGTCGGAGAACGCATTTATTTGCGTGGACAGTTCGTGGTGAATTTCGCCGATGCGAACAAGGCTGTTCTTCGGCCGCGTTCGCACGTGCCGGACTCGGTCGTGCGCCTTACCGGCAACTCCACCAGAATCATCGTTGAGTATCCTGCCGGATACACACCGCCAACACCCGGTTCGGCGGTGAATCGAGATGAGGTTCGGCCGCTTGAGATCACGGAAGTACGGAAGCAGGAAGACGGTCAGCTGAACGTCTTTGCCCGTGAGATTATGCAGCCGTGATCAATCGTTGCGCTTGTTGATGATCACCTTGCCGTCGCCGATTTCGATCGGACCCAAGTCATTCTTGGAGACGTAAGCGGAAAGGTAATCTCTCAGGGATCGGCCCCCATATTTCCAATCAAGGGCATCCGAGGGTACGGATTGGCCGTTAACCGTGATCCCGCCCAATGGAGAGCTGTCGAGGGAGCGAGCGCCGTTACTTTCCACGACGATGTCGCCGTTCAAATAATAACCAGCCCCTCCAACGTATTCTCCCACTGGCACACTCGTTTGGACATGTAAGCGATTGCCTTCAATTGAGACGAATGCCTTCCCGCGAATGTGCCGGTTCGCCGCGATCAAGTTGTTCAAATCGTCTGCGGTCAGTTCAACCTGTCCTGCCCGCGTATCACGTGGAACATCCGCGGTTGGGGGATTCTCGACCGCGACATCATTAGGTGTCGCATTTCGAAAATTAGACCACTTTTGTTTCGTGGCCGCGATATTTTCCTGGGTCGTTTCGAACTGCGGGACGGGGGCTGGCTCGTCTGCGAGCAGGTGCGTTTTTTTCGCCCAGACCGCTGCGTGAACGATGGCGGAATGTTTCCTCATCCCCAGATAAATCCCGACCGCGCCTGCGATCATCAAGAACAACAGCAGGCAGCAGAGAATCAGGCAGCCTTTTCCGACGCATCCCGTGCCGCGGCGCTGTGGTGGTGGCGGTTCAATCCAGCCGGTCATTGCTCATCATTCCAGTCGGTTGAACGTGCCGCCATTAACTTCTCGTAGAGACTCTGCAAGCTTTCCGAAATTACGCGCGTCGCCGAAAGCATCGGCATGAAATTCGTATCTCCGCTCCAGCGTGGGACGATGTGGATGTGGAGGTGATCAGGTACACCCGCGCCGGCGCATTCCCCGATATTGATCCCGATGTTAAATCCCTGCGCTTTCACTACTTCTCGCAAGATATTTTGACCGTGAACAACCAGCGAGAAAAGCTCTGTGATTTCGTTTTCGCCCAGCGCTCCTAACCCGCCCACACGAGTCACGACCAGATGCGCTCTGTCATCGCTGGTCCGCGCCGCTTCGCTCAGAAAATCGTGCGAGCCAGATTTTGCAAAGTATTCGAAACGCCACGGCGCCCAAAGCGTTTCCAGCTCGATTTTTGGGAAATCCATTTGGTGTCGAAGCTAAAAAATCGGATGCGAAAGTCGAGCTTATCTCCCGCCCCGCAATCCGCAGCGACACCAAAGAGGCCATCAGGTCCGCTCGATCTCTCTTCGCATTTCTTCCGGACTGCACGCAATTCTCATTGACGAAGCTCGGCAATGATTGCATCGGCCGCATTGGCACTTGCCTCGCCCAAACCGAGCTTCTTCGCCACCGAATCGAAGTTGTTTAGCATCCGCGTGCGCTCGTTTTGATCCGAGAGCAGGCGCCTGACGGTCAAGGCAATCTGGCGCGGCCTAGCCTCGTGCTGAATGAATTCGGGCACGATTTCACGATCGGCCAGGACGTTCGGCATTCCTATGTATTTTACTCCCACGGCCGCGCGAGCAGCCAAATACGTAAACCAGGCCACGCGATAAACCAGTACGAATGGCAGTCTCGATAGTGCCGCCTCTAGGGTCGCCGTTCCAGATGCGACCAGGCCCACGGCTGCCCGCTGCATCAGGCCGCGCGCTTCTCCGATGGTAATGGAAAGCTTTTCAGCCTCGTCACAGAGCTCTTTCCGAATGATTTCGGCCAACGGTTCGGATGCAGCTGCGATTTCGAAATGCAGATCGGGATCAGCCCGTGAGAGTTCAGAGGCGGTGGCGCGCATGATCGGAAAAATCTTCCGCACTTCGCGTTGGCGGCTTCCGGGAAATAGACCAATGAGCCGGGGATCACGAGCATCGGCCGACGCTTGGATTTCTCCCGTGATTGGATATCCGACGAAGACTGCCTTTAAGCCGGATGCATTATATAGAACGGGCTCGAATGGAAAAATACATAGCATCAGATCGAGCCAGCGACCCATTTTCACGATGCGGCGACGATTCCAGGCCCAGACTTGCGGGCTGATATAATAGAGAATTTTTAACGATGGGAATTTTTTGCGCAGCGCGCGCGCAAGTCGCAGATTAAACCCGGGGTAATCGATCAGCACGACCGCGGCTGGATTCGCCGCTGCAATCTCTGAAATTGTGTGGCGAAATTGTTTACGAAAAAAACCATAACGCTTGATCACTTCCCATAATCCGACGACAGCCGCCTCGTCGATCCAATCGCGAAATTCCCCACCTGCAATCGCCTGCATTTTAGGCCCGCCGCGCCCGACGAATGGCCAGTCCGGGGCCCGCTCGCGCAGCGCACGCATTAATGCCGCGCCGTGATTATCGCCGCTCGCTTCGCCGGCGACGAAATAAATTTTTTTAGTCACGCGGCGCGATTCGCTTGGTGATTTCCATCGCAAGCTCGAGCGCGGCGGCGGCATGCGAACCGGATACCTTAGGTTCGCCACCAGTGACCGCACAGACGACAAAGGATGCGATTTGCTGTCGCAACGGCTCTTCTTTTTCGATTGCCACCGGTTCGCGTATGATCTCCCTTCCCTCTTTCCGGTAAATTTCGCCGCTTTGAGTTTGATAATCGAGCGAGAGATAGGCGTCCTCCTGAAAGACGCGAATTTTGCGCATTCGCTCAGGGCTGATTCGGCTGGAAGTAATGTTCGCGATGCAGCCGCTTGCAAATCGCAGTCGCGCGTTGGCAATATCTTCTCCGCGGCTGAGCACGGGCACGCCTACGGCATCGATGTTTTCGATGGGCGAACGCACTAGGTGCAAAATGATCTCCAAATCATGAATCATCAGATCGAGGACGACTCCGATATCGGTGCTGCGATTCGGATAGGGCGAGAGTCGATGTGCTTCGATAAATCGAGGATGAGTGAGCCTTTGCTCGAGTGCGCTCAGGACAGGATTGAAACGTTCCACATGACCGACCTGTAGAACCAGTCCGTGCGTTGCCGCCAGTTGTGTCAGTTCGCGTGCCTCCGCCATGCTCTCGGTGATTGGTTTCTCAATCAGCAAATGCTTTCCGCGTGCCAGCAGATCTTGCGCGATCGAAAAGTGCGAACTGGTCGGGGTCGCGACGGAGGCGGCGTCAACGAGCCCGGCAAATTCCTCGAGGGAATTCGTCGGCTGTACCCCAAATTTTCGTGCGTTTTCGCTCGACCGTACCGAATCGGTGTCTCGAATCGCGACGAATTCTGCGTTGGGCAGTTCCGAATAAATTCGGGCGTGGTTTCCGCCGATGTGCCCAACACCGACCACCCCCACGCGCAGCTTCTTCATATGTTCGCCAATTGCCGCGCGCGATGCTTTAGGAACCAATCGTAAGTCTGGGCGATTCCGTTGCGCAATGGAATGGTCGCCTTCCAACCAAGCTTTTCGATTTTGGAAACGTCCAGTAGTTTGCGAGGGGTGCCGTCCGGTTTGGAACGATCCCAGCTTAGATCGCCTTCGAAGCCGACGATTTCACCAATCAATTCTGCCAAACAGCGAATCGAGATGTCCTCGCCGCAACCCACGTTGATTATCTCAGGCGAATCATAGTTCTCGAGCAAAAACAAAACGGCCGAGGCGAAATCATCAACCTGTAGAAATTCGCGCCGCGGTTCGCCCGTGCCCCAGACCACAAGTTCGCGCTGGCGAGTGACTTTTGCTTCATGCGCTTTGCGCAACAGTGCGGCCAAGACATGCGAGGTCTCCAGGTCGAAATTATCGCCCGGACCGTAAAGATTCGTCGGCATTACCGAGATAAAATTCGTGCCGTACTCCTGAGCAAAGGCCTGGCAGAGTTTGATTCCTGCAATTTTCGCAATGGCATATGCTTCGTTTGTCGGCTCGAGCGGCCCCGTCAATAACGCACTCTCGGGAATCGGTTGCCGCGCTAACTTGGGATAGATGCAGGAGCTCCCGAGAAATACCAGTTTTCGGACGCCGGATTCGTGGGCAGCGGAAATGGCGTTATTCTGCACCTCCACATTTTCGATCAAGAACTCGACCGGTGCATCGCTATTCGCTTTGATTCCGCCAACCCGGGCGGCTGCGAGCACGACAATATCGGGCTTCTCTTGTGCAAAAAAATTCCGGACCACGCTTTGATCGCGCAAGTCGAGCTCCGAATGCACTCGTGTGATCAGGTCGCTAAAACCTCTGGTACGAAGAAGTCGCACGATCGCGCTACCAACCAATCCACGGTGACCAGCAACGTAGATTTTATCCGAAAGCTTCATCTACGGGTATCCACTTAGCATTTTCTCTTCTTCGACCGCACGCAATGTTCGCTTAACATCAAAGAAAAGCGGACCCTTTCACAGAGGCCTCCAGATTACGCATTTTATTCGGCGCGTTCGGCTTTTTCTTGCGGTTCAATTTCGCCCGGACACAGCTGAAGTCGATTTTATCCCCACGACAATCGGAGTGGATTCGGGTAATGAGCTTAATTCCATGCCTTTAACCCACAGGAGGAGAACGACCCACGCGAAGTAATTGCTTTAGCGGAAAGTATTGAGATGTTTAAAGGATGCTAGTTGAAACAGCAGCAGAGCTTTTGGAATTCGATACGATCGACGATGTTATTGCTGATATCGCAGCAGGCAAAATCGTCATCGTCACTGACGACGCTGATCGCGAAAACGAAGGCGATTTGGTAATGGCGGCGGAAAAGGCAACGCCGCAAACGATCAACTTTATGGCCACGCATGGCCGCGGTTTGATTTGTGTGCCGATTTCAAACGAGCGGGCCGAACAGTTGGGGCTTCAGCGTATGGTTGTGGAAAACCGTGAGATGCATCGCACCGACTTCACTGTCTCAGTCGATTCCGCAGCGGGTGTGACAACTGGCATCAGCGCCCACGACCGGGCAAAAACAATTCGGACAATCGCAAATCCAAATTCAGAGCCGAACGACCTGGTTCAACCTGGCCACGTCTTTCCGTTGCGGGCCAAGGATGGCGGCGTCCTCCGGCGCGCCGGTCACACCGAAGCGGCAGTTGACCTCGCTACCATGGCTGGTCTCGAACCCGCCGGCGTGCTTTGCGAAATCTTGCACGATGACGGCACGATGGCGCGTTTGCCCGAACTGATGCAGGTCCGTAAAAAACACGGACTGCGAATCTGCACAATCCAAAGCTTGATCGCCCATCGGCGTGTTCGGGAAAAGCTCATCGAGCGCGAGCAGATTGTGAGGCTGCCGACCGACTACGGCGAATTCGATTTGCATCTTTATCGATCGAAGCTCGATGGCGCGCATCACCTCGCGCTCGTCAAGGGGACTATTTCACCCGACAAACCGACTTTAGTACGGGTACATAGCGAATGTCTCACCGGCGACGTCTTCGGATCGCGCCGGTGCGACTGTGGAAATCAATTACACGCGGCTCTCCGGCAAATCTCTGAGGAAGGCGATGGTGTGCTTGTTTACATGCGCCAGGAAGGACGCGGGATTGGATTGGCCGCAAAGATTCACGCCTACAAATTGCAAGAGGAAGGTCTCGACACGGTCGAGGCGAATACCAAACTCGGCTTCCCGGTGGACCTGCGTGATTATGGACTTGGGGCGCAGATTCTATTCGATCTCGGCGTGAGGCAGTTTCGCTTCCTTACCAATAATCCGAAGAAGGTGATCGGTCTTGAGGGTTACGGCATTCAAATGATTGAGCAGGTACCGATTCGCAGTGAAGCGAATCCGGATAACGCGAAGTACCTTCAGACGAAGAAAATAAAAATGGGTCACTTGCTTTAGGCAAGCGGCCTTGCGAGTCTCGTTTCAATGTCGAATGCCCCGCCGCCGCGCCCGCGTGTCGTTGCCGGCAAACGCAGGTTTGTGATTGTCTCGAGCAAATTCAACGCCCGTTACGTACAGGGCTTGGTTGATCACGCCCTGGACGAATTTCGCAAACAAAGTCCTGATGCCGATCTGACCTGTTATCGAGTCCCTGGTGCTTTTGAAATCCCGGTCGTGGTGCAAGATATCGCGGCAAACAAGCGGGCGGACGCTATTTTAGGCGTAGGCGTAATTCTTAAGGGACACACCGAACATGCCGAGAATCTTGCACGCTCGATAACAGACGCGCTTCAGCGCATTGCGCTCGAGCACGGCGTGCCCGTGATTCATTGCGTGCTCAGTCTCGATAGTGAAGAACAGGCACGTGAACGTTGTCTGAAAGAAAGTATTAATCGTGGGCGAGAGGCAGCCCGGGCGGCGATCGAAATGGCGAACGTGATGGCCGATCTTCACGCCAAACCGTAACAATGGGTCGACGTCGAGAAGCGCGCCAGGCGGCGCTGCAATATCATTTCTGGCGCGATATGCAGCGCGGCGCCGGTCCAGAGCGGATGGAAGATTTCTGGGAGTTCCTCCCGACAAAGCCGCGTATCCGGGCATTCGCCCAGCCCCTTATTGACGGAATGAACGCCCATCTGGATGAAATCGACGAACGGATTCGCCGCTATTGCGAGAACTACGAATTACGTCGTATCTCCGGAGTCGATCGCAATGTCCTCCGGCTTGCCATCTACGAAATGCTTTTTCGAGAGGACATTCCGCCTGTTGTCTCAATCAATGAAGCAATTGAACTCGCGAAAAAATTTGGAGGCGCAGAATCAGGCCGCTTCGTCAATGGGATTCTGGATCGCGTCAAAGACGATCTCACCCGGCCATTACGCGAACCGGTATCGCGTAAACCAGCGGACGAGGGCGGGTAGAGCTAGCCTCAATTGCCAAGGTGCGGGCGATTTTTGAACCGCGCTGTCTGTTTGAATTGTGAATTTTTTCAAGAACATCATCGAAAAATTTGCCGGCAAGCCGGTCGATTGGGACGAACTGGAGGAGTCTCTTATTCGCTCCGACATCGGCGTTCCAATGACTCTTCGCATTCTTCAATCACTGCAGGTGCGCGATGCTCGCTCTCGGATCACTTCCGCCGATATTGCGGAAGTCGCACGTGAAGAAATAGGCCGGATCCTACCAATTAATCCGCCGCCGATCCGTCCCCTCCCGGCGCATCCAAAAGTGTTTTTGATAGTCGGTGTCAATGGCACCGGTAAAACCACTTCAATCGCAAAACTGGCGCATTTTTTGCAAACAAAACGTCACAGTGTCTTGCTGGCGGCGGCCGATACCTTCCGCGCGGCTGCGATCGAACAGTTAGCAATCTGGGCCGAACGCATCGGTGTGGAAATGATGCGGGCGCCATACAACGCCGATCCGGCGGCGCTTTGCTATGAGGCCTATCAAGCGGCGGACAAAAACAACATCGAGTTCCTGCTTTGCGACACAGCGGGCCGACTGCACACCAAAATGAATTTGATGGCCGAGCTCGGCAAAGTAAAACGCAGCTTGGCCAAGAACGACCCGAAAGCGCCCCATGAAACATTGCTGGTTGTCGACGCCACCACTGGCGGAAACGCGCTCACTCAAGCGCGCCAGTTTCACCAGGCCATCGGATTGACTGGCCTGATCGTGACGAAGCTGGATGGTAGCGGCAAAGGCGGAGTGGTTGTTGCCATTCAAGATGAGCTGGGAATTCCAACACGCTTTGTCGGCACGGGCGAGAAGCTACAAGATTTCAAGGAATTCTATGGCAGCGAGTTTGTCCGGAATATGCTTTAACGTGTCATTCTGAGCGAAGCGAAGGATCTCACAAATCACTCGAACAACGCAGCGGGTTCTGCGACACGACAGCGGAATTCATGAGCGAGATAGTTACGGTTTCGCCGTCTGTGAATCGAAGTCCCTCGGCCACGGAACATCGCCAGCAGCGGCGCTTCCCGCTGACACCATGGCAAGCAATAGCGGGAAAAGAGCGGGGTCGCACCTCACACTGGTAGTTTTTTCGTAGCCGCTCTCCAATTTGCAAGCCATCAGCAATCCGCTGCAGCAAACAGCGACTTTTGCCTCAAATATGCTTTGATCTAAAGCCGTGACGCAAGCTACTCCGCCTGCTCCAGCTTTGGAAGAACCGGTCGGGCCCATTGAAATGGGCGGACTGCGAGGATTTGTAGCGAAGTTTACCGTCCTCAGAGGCGCGCAACGGGAGCTGTGGCTGACGTTCCTGATCAAGTTCCTGATCTACACCGCGTATTCGATCACGAACAAGACGATGGTGCTGTGGCTGTCGAAGGACCTTGGGTTCAACGATCAGGCGGCAGGCGCGTTGGTTGGCTGGGTCTGGGCCCCGGCAATGACGGTGTTTACGTTGCTCGCTGGATCAGTAACTGACGCGATCGGCTTACGGCGCACATTCTTCCTCGGCGTCATTATCTGCACCATAGCGCGCAGCGTGATGGTGGTGACGACGATTCCGGTGCTCGCATTCGCGTGCGGCGTTCTTCCGCTCGCGGTCGGCGAGGCGCTTGGCACGCCCGTATTGCTAGCAGCCACGCGGCGCTACTCCACAACCGCCCAGCGCTCGATTTCTTTCTCGATCATCTACATGGTGATGAACATCGGCTACATCGCCGCCGGTTGGATTTTCGACTATGTCCGCCAGCTAAATCTTCGTTTCAGCATAGGCGGTTTTGAACCAACGACGCACCAACAACTGTTCATCGTCAGCCTGCTCTTCGAGATCCTGCTTTTTCCGACAATCTACTTCCTGCGTCGGAGTGGAGAAGGGAAGGCCGAGCCTGCGATTGTGCATCGGAGCAATGCGAAATTCTGGAGCCGGCTTGCCGAGACGGTGCGGCAAAGTGCGGGCGATACGATCAACCTTTTTCGCCGGCTGATCGGCCAGTCCGGGTTCTATCGCCTCCTCGTCTTCTTCCTCTTCATTGGTTTCCTGAAAGCCATCTTTCTCCAGATGGATTACGTCTTCCCGAAGTGGGGCGACCGCGAACTCGGACTGCATGCACCCGTGGGCAAACTTTCGGCGATCAACTCGATCATTATCATTTTGCTCGTCCCGTTGGTCGGTGCCCTGACACAACGCTTTGCCGCTTATCGGATGGTGATAATCGGGGGAACAATTTGCGCGGCTGGAGTATTTATTATGGCGCTACCCACGGAATGGTTTTTGCCTGCCGTCAACAGTGGGATTGGGCAGTGGCTTGGTCACGTCTACCTCGGGGTGAAAGGCAGCATTCATCCCTACTACATTATGGCTGCGGCTTACCTCACGGTGTTCTCGGTGGGAGAGGCGTTTTATTCACCTCGCGTTTACGAGTACGCGGCAGCAATCGCGCCACCAGGTCAGGAAGCCTCCTATGGTTCGCTGGCGTATTTGCCGTTTCTCGTTGGCAAGCTTCTCGTTGGGACTGGCGGTTGGTTCTTGGCAGCGTTCTGTCCCGAAAATGGCCCGCGTCATTCGGCAACCATGTGGTTTATCTTCGCCCTTGCCGCATCCGTAGCTCCGCTCGGATTGCTCCTGCTCCGCCGCTACATTCGAGTCCCCGAAGCCGGGCGACGAGATTTTAGTTAGGACGACCGCATAGTCGGGAAATTTGGTGCGGGCGTAACGGCTTGCGGTATATTTTGGGATGATCACTCTGCCGAAGCGTCCGGAGCAGAAATCGCGACCGATGCTCGTATTTTGCGCCATCGTCGTCATGGCACTCATTGGCGCACAGGTGTTCTTAACGCGCGCCGGTGCGCAAAGGGAGGAAAAAACTGTGGAAACTAAAACAACTGCCACGCAAACGAGCTCGTCCCCCGCGGCGATGGCCAAACCTTCGCAGGATGAGCTACAGAAAAAACTGACACCAGAGCAGTATTACGTGACGCAAAAATGCGGAACGGAGCCCGCCTTTAACAATGCGTATTGGAACAATCATGCCCCGGGGATTTACGTCGATATTGTGACCGGCGAACCGCTCTTTACTTCACTCGATAAATTCGAGAGCGGTTCCGGATGGCCCAGTTTCACCAAGCCGATCAGCAAGGAGCATGTGGTGGAGACAGCCGACAGCAGTCATGGAATGGATCGGACGGAAGTTCAATCGGCCGGCGGATCTCACCTTGGCCACATTTTCGACGACGGCCCCGCTCCAACAGGTTTGCGCTATTGCATCAATTCTGCGTCATTGCGCTTCATTCCGGTCGATAAGCTGAAAGAAGAAGGCTATGGGCAATTCCTCCCGCTGTTTGAAGCAAAGAAGTAACGCGCTCTTCCCGCTGTTATTAGCTGGCGCGCTCCATCAGCGCTTTGAAGCGTGAATCGTCGCGTAGCGGATCCCATTCCGGCTCCGCTTGCAATAATCCCGGGGTAGGTCCGTTCGGAATTCCCACCAATCGCTGCAATTGCTCAATTGCGAGATCGTTTTCGCCGATCTGCGCACTCACCGCTGCGACCGTCGTCGCGATGATCGGGCCATCGAACGAATCTTTCGCGATGGGAAGCAATTCCTCCGCTCGCCGGGCTTGGCGGAGCGCATCTTCATTATTGCCGAGGGCGGCGTGAATCCGAGCGAGCATTGCGGTTGTTTTTGCGTCTTCGGGTGAGTCGTTGAGACGGCTTTCTACCATCTGCTTTGCTTCTTCAAATTCTGCTCGCGCCGCGGTTTCGTCACTGCGACCACGCGCGATTAATCCGGCATACCAAGTTTTCGGAACGGTATAACCGTCGAGGGCTCCAGCGATGCCGCTCAGTCCGTTATCCTCCAGTTTTTCGTCCGCACAACCGGTCAAGACGCGCTCCGCTTCGTCGAAATCGCGATCCATCAAACTAACACGCAGAGCGATCGTCGTTACCGCCCCACCCGGATCAAAGCCACTCGGCACCTGGCGCAAGGCGGAACGGAGCGGTGCGGTTTCTCCGGTGCGGTAGAGCTCGATTGACCGCCGGGCCAGCATGAAGAAATGAGCGCTTGGCAATATGGGCAGCGCCTCGGCGATGGCCGCCTCGGCATCGTCGTACTGATGCAAAGCAAGATATGTTTCGAATAAATTCCAAAGCACAGAGAGACTTCGCGGATCGCGCTCGCGCGCACGTTCGAAATTGCTGACCGCTTCGTTCCACTGTCCCTCTCGACGAGCAATGGCACCGGCTGCAACGAGGACATCGGCACTATTAGGAATGGCCCGAACTGCGGCCGCGACATGAGTCCGTGCCAGATCGTAGCGCCGGAATCCGTAGTAGTAATAGAAGGCGTTCGCCAAATGTGCTTCGCCCAGATCTGGTTGAAGTCTTAGTGCCGTCTCGGCCGCAGTTTTCGCCTGTTGCAGCCGCGCCTGAGTTTTATCGTATCCAAACCAGAACAGTTCGGAGTGAAGCCGAGAA
>QHNB01000260.1 GCA_003217965.1 Verrucomicrobiota bacterium
GGAGATTTGAGGGGTTCAGACCTTAGTACGAGAGGACCGGGTCTGACGAACCGCTGGTGTTCCAGTTGTTCTGTCAAGAGCAGTGCTGGGTAGCTATGTTCGGAAAGGATAAGCGCTGAAAGCATCTAAGCGCCAAGCCTATCCCAAGATGAGATCTCCCTGAAGGGCCGTGGTAGACCACCACGTCGATAGGCTGCCGGTGTAAGCGCAGCAATGCGTTCAGCTGAGCAGTACTAATAGCCCGTTCGGCTTGATCATTTACTTTTCTGTTACGCTGTAACCCCGAATGCTTTCGGGGTTCCAGCAAACAGAAAAGATCAAATGATCTCAAACAATTGTAGCCGGGGTCGCTGACCCCGGTAAAACGAAGCCTTGAAGTTGCGTGACTCGTTGAAGCGTAAATCGTGATTCGGAAGAATTTCCGTTGTAACGATGTAACCAATCACAGATCACGCGCTCTGTGTGTAGATATCAGCGAACCAGAAGAAATTGTCGACTTTCGATTTGCAAATGCCGATTGAAAATCCCGTTCTTTGAAAAATTGATTGCTTTAGCCGCTTGTCGCTGAACTGCAGCGGACAATCGACAATCTGAAATCTTCAATTCACCAGAAAACTGCGCCGCAAGCCGGCGCAGTTTTCTGGTGACCTTAGCGCAGTGGACCCACCCGTTCCCATTCCGAACACGGAAGTGAAACGCTGCAGCCCCGATGGTAGTGCGACGAAAGGTCGAGAACGGAGCGAGCTGGGAAGCCGCGACATAGACGGTCAAGCCCGCGCGGGGAGCGGGCGAGTGAGCGGGAGCGAACGAATCAATAGGACGTCGCCAGAACGCCGAAGTCAAAGAGTAGCTGCTCTTCGATCGCTGATGTGCGGTTTTGCGCGACCTGCGGGCGCGATACCGGCCGAGACCTCTACAACGATTTGATCCACCAGCTTTGTCATCGGGATGTGCTGCAATTGCGCTTCCCGATACAACCTCGATACCAGATCGCGCGTGATCTTTGGCGAATAGTATTTTGCCTGTGCATAAGAGATCTCCTTTCTGCCACAGGCTCTTCCCATTGACAATTTGAGCACAAGGCTCTGCTGCGCTAAAGAACACTGGACTAACGAGAGGTTTTCCCATGCTTACCAGTCAGAAGGTGATCGATGCCATCAATGAGCAGATCGGTTATGAGTTTAGTGCTTCCCTGCAATATTTCGCCATCGGGGCGCATTTCGCCTCTGAAGCCTTGCCCCAGCTGTCGGCACATTTTTTCCAGCAGGCCGAGGAAGAGAAAGGTCACGCGCTACGGTTCATCAAATATGTTGTCGATGCCGGCGGACGCGTGGTGATTCCAGCAATCGATGCCCCGAAATCGAAGTTCAAGACCGCACGAGAGGCGATCAAACTGTCGCTCGACCAGGAAATTCACGTCACGCAGCAAATCAACGGGCTCGTGGGGCTGGCGCGAAAGCAGAACGATTACATCACCATCAATTTCCTACAGTGGTTTTTGACCGAGCAGCTCGAAGAGGTTTCGTCGATGGATAACTTGCTCAAAATCATTGAGCGCGCAGGAGACGATCTCTTACAGGCGGACGAATATCTCGCCCGTGTGGGGGTAAGAGCGATGCCGGAGCCGCCGGCACAGCGAGAGTAAGAAAAGAGTTAGAGATTCGTCCGCCTCGGTCGGAATGACAGGGTGTGCGTTGGACACGATTTGCTACAAGCGGACGAGTATCTGGCAGGGGTGGGCGTGAAAGCGATGCCTCAGCCGCCGGCTGGGCGTTACGAGCAGCGAGAGATGTGTCGACTGCGCTCGATATGACAAGCGGAATCGTGCAGCGTGGATCTCCCTCCAAGTCCGACGAGTACCTCACACGCATGGGCATAAAGGAATGCGCGACCGGTCGCTCCATAGGACAGCGGCTGTTACGGCCGGGGATTCTGAGGCGCTTTCGTTCAAAGAGATGCCGAGCGGTCACCAGTATAAAGGTCCGGAAAAATAGTTAGAAATTCCTCGGCTGGGCTCGGAATGAGATGCGTGGACGTGGCGGCAAAATGTCTGTCGGCCGAGTGGACAACATTTTAAGGCGCGGTATCACTTTCACTGGATGCCATCGCTTTTCCGTTGTTGGCGGCGAAATGACTGCAAGGACCCAACTGCAAAGTCGGCTTCGGCGCAATCAGCTGCTACGAGCCAGGAAGAGCAAGTCGCGGCCGTTAGAGCGAAGGTGGCAGAAGAGTTTATCACCGGGCGTGGCATTGAAGTGGGTGCAGGCTCTCGCCCGTTCCCCATCCCGGCTCACGCGACGGTTCTCTACGGTGACATTCGCGACCAAGCTTCGTTAGAGGCTTATTTTAAGGCCGCGGGTATTCCAAGCGGGAAACATATTGACGGGCAATCCTTTGCCGGCATCGGCGATGAGACGCTCGATTTCGTGATCTCGGCCCACGTGATCGAGCATTTACGAGACCCGGTCGGTGCGATCGCGAACGCGATTCGTGTGCTCAAACCAGGAGGTGTGCATGTCCTTGTTGTGCCAGAGATGCAAGCCACTTTCGATCGCAATCGGCCAGAGACCCCATTGGAACATGTCATGGCTGATTTTCGGGACGGGGGAGAAGGCACTTGCCGCGTGGCATACGAAGAGCATCTTCGCTATGTACACCCCTATCTGACAGGTCAGGAGTATCCGGAAGCGGAGATTCAGCGTCAGGCGGACGAAAGTGCGAAGCGCTGGCGCGAGTGCGACATCCACTTCCACGCGTGGACGCGAAGCGGGTTCGAGGCGCTGCTAGCCACCGTCTCACTTATTGCGCCCTTCCAAGTCGTCCACGGCGTTTCGGTGGTAAACGAAACCGTTTTCGTACTGCGGAAGCTTGCTGGCACACCAAAATAACCAGCAGCAGTTTGGCACAGAGCAGTACTGCCGCTGACGACAGCGGCAGCTACAAGCCGGTACGCATCGTACGTATCGGCGTTCCATACCCATCGAGGCTGGGTTAGAATCACTATGTTGGCCTTGCGTCGCGCCTTAGAGCGCCGTGTAGTGCCTGCATGAATACAAAAGTTGTCTGTTTACTGGCGGTGTTGGGTCTTGGGTTCAGCAACGCGACCTTTGCTGCCGGTTCCAAGACCTATCAAATCACCGGGACAGTGGTCGCCGCCTCCGGCAGCATGGTCACGGTGCAGAAGGGAACGGAACGATTTGAGTTCGATATCGATCCCGCCACGACGAAAGGTTCAGCCGAAATAAAAGTCGGTGCGCCGGTGACGATAACCTACGTAATGAGTGCGACGAAGATCGAAGCCGCTGGTGCGCCGGGGCCTAAGACCGAAACACCTGAAGCTTCGGTCAGCCCAGGCTCATCGCAATAAGGGGCGCCGCCAGTATTCAATCGTTCCTCGATTCCTACTTTCCTGATTAAATTGCGCCTGATCCAAAAGACTTGAATTAGCCCGGAAGCGAACCGTCTAATCAAGAGACCTATGAAAACTAAAGCACTCAGTTTGATCACAGCTGCGAGTCTGGCGTTCAGCGCCATGGTGTTCGCGGGCGCCAAAAGCTATCAAGTCACCGGGCCGGTGCTAGAGGTAAACGATTCCATGATCGTGGTCCAGAAAGGGAAAGATCGTTGGGAACTCGACCGAAACTCGGATACGAAAGTCAATGGCGACGTGAAGGTGGGCGACAAAGTCACCATTAATTACACCATGACAGCGAAGGACGTGGAGGTGAAAGCAGCGACGGGTGCCAAAAAAGAGAAGGCCAGCCCGACGGCATCGCCAAAAGGTTAGTCGGAGCGACTATAATTGACACGCGAGGCGCGAAATCGTCGATGCGTTCTGGTGCGAAGCCTAGCTGTTCAACATAACTCTCCCGCTGAGGACTCCGAAAGCTTTCGCGAGCGCGCGGTGACAGATACATTGGGACGTTCTGCCGCTGGGGACACAGCGGCAGCTACATTCGACCGATTATTCCGCAGCGACTTCTGCGACAGCCGTTTCGGGTAACGCCTCGGTCGAACTGAGATCGGGCCGTGTCTCTTCTCGCGGTGCCGCTTCAATCGCGACGAGTTCAAATATAGCCATTCCGTGATCGGTATTCAAGGTGACGCGTTCGCCTGGTTTTTTGCCGAGTAGTGCCTGAGCGATCGCGGTTTGATAGGAAATGACGTGTCGCTCCGGATCACCATCCCAGGCTCCGAGGATGGTATATGATTCCTCTTTGCTGGAAGCGACATCGCGCAATCTGACTACAGTCCCGATCGAAACTTGTGTCGTATCTGGATTCGAAAAATCAGTGCCTTGTGCGCGATGCAACATTTGCTCCAG
>QHNB01000261.1 GCA_003217965.1 Verrucomicrobiota bacterium
CAAGAGGGATTTTCTCAATGCTATGCCGAAAGAATACACAAATCCGGATTCCCTCTTCCGAAGTCTGGAGTACGGTTTTTCTCAGATCGTAGCCGCCAATGGCGGCAAGACAATCTACATTTCAGGTCAAACTGCCTGGGACAAACAAAGGCAAATCATCGGCGGAACAGATTTGGCTCAACAGGCCAGGCAAGCCCTGCGTAATGTTCAGGCCGCTGTTGAAGCTGTTGGTGGCACGCTGGCAGACGTAGTTGCGCTACGCATCTACATAGTTAATTACAGACCAGAGCAAGCCGATGCGGTCGGAGGCGCGCTTCGAGAGTTCTTTCCAAAAGAGAAGCGTCCCGCAAGTACATGGATTGGAGTATCCACATTAGCGGTGTCGGACTTCCTGATCGAAATAGAGGCGACAGCGGTGCTAGAATGAGATCACGTCCGAGCACGATTACTCGTCGCACAAGAGCATGAGGCATCCATTGGTCTGCTTTGGAAGGACTTCGTTCCAAACGGCTACGAGGATGGAGCTGACTCGCAGATCGACCATTACATCTGGCACGTTTATGAGTCTGTTGTACCGCAATAGGTCTAACCAAGCG
Source organism: Verrucomicrobiota bacterium (assembly GCA_003217965.1). GTDB lineage: Bacteria > Verrucomicrobiota > Verrucomicrobiia > Chthoniobacterales > UBA10450 > AV69. The sequence continues at coordinate 597 of QHNB01000261.1, forward strand.
CTGGAGCGAAACTTGGCCTCGTTAGACCTAAAGCAAAAATATCATCCTCGCCATGATTTTAATGGTCATCATTTGCGGATTTATCACCTACTCCATAACGATTCCCGAGAAGTAACGAACCAACAACGGAAGTAAGAAGTAAGAATTATAAATTAAGAAACATTGCACTCGCGACGGCGGGCAGGCTTTGCGCCCACGCCCGCCTGCCCGCAAAAACATTTGGAGTGCCCGCGCTTGGTCCCATTAGTCCGAGATGCTGATACTCGGTTTGGCGGTATCCAACCAACGTAAACCGAAGATAGCCGGCCGGCAGCTCCAACTGCGCGATGTCACACCTAAACTCCCCGCGCCGTCGGCGCCCAGATGAATTTGTGCATTTGCAATTGGAATCGCGCTTCGAGTTTGTCGGCCAGCATCCACTCGACGATCTCACGCGGTTCGATCCGGCCGAAAATGGGGGAGAAAAGGACGGCGTGACATTTTTTGGATAAATCGTGCTCGCGCATTTTCTCGCGCGACCACTCGTAATCTTCGTGTGAGCCGATGACGAACTTCACTTCATCTCGAAGCGTCAGATGCGGAATGTTGGACCAGAGATTTCGATCGCACTCGCCGCTGCCCGGCGTCTTCAGATCCATGATTCGATAGACACGCGGGTCCACCTTCGAAATATCGTGCGCGCCGCTGGTCTCGAGCAGGACGATCATTCCGGCATCGGCCAGCATGGTCATTAGCGGCAGCACATTTTTCTGGAGTAACGGTTCGCCGCCGGTGATTTCCACCAGCGGACAGCTAAAGGCGGTGACTCGTTCGACAATCTCTGGCAGCGGCATTTTCTCACCTTCGTAGAAGGCATAGGCGGTGTCGCAATAATTGCAGCGTAGATTGCAAAACGTCAGGCGCACAAAGACGCACGGCCGGCCGGCCCACGTGCTCTCACCCTGAATAGAGTGATAGATCTCATTAATCGTGAGCGTCGCCTCCTCAGTTTTCATGGAAATCGTAAGATCAGCCGAATTGCGAACCATACCATTACCCCGGCTGTAATCGCTTCGGTCGCGATCTGCCATTCCGGTCGGGCAAAAACGTGGTCGGTCCGGGTGGCCACGTGACCGACCACCTGAGAATCAAACCGTTCACCAACGCGCTGAGACTCATTGTTTCGATTGCCCTGATTTTGGTTAAGAATGGATATTTGCGCGGGCGATCCAAATCTTTCCCGAACAGCGGAACTGGCGATCGCGCTGGAGAAAGCCGGCGCGGACCTACTCGAACTCGGGCTCCCTTTTTCCGATCCGCTGGCGGACGGAATTGTGAACCAACTAGCAGCCGAGCGGGCGCTTGAGTCCGGCGCGAGCGTGAATGGTGTTCTCGATTGCGTGCGTAATATCCGGACTGATTCAGAGATCCCGATCGTTCTCTACACTTATTTGAATCCGATCTTTCAGTTTGGCCTGACGAAATTCCATCGCGCCGCTGCAGCTGGCGGCGTTGATGGTTTACTCATTCTTGATTGGCCACCAGAGGAAGACTCGCTCGATACCGACGCGATCACGCACATTCGCTTGATCGCACCGACGACGCCGGCGGATCGGATGGCGACAATCGCGAAATCGGCACGCGGATTCATCTACTATGTCTCTCTCGAAGGTGTGACCGGAGCACGCGAATCGGTGGCAGAGAGGGTCCACGAGAGACTGGCGGACATTCGCCAGCATACCGATTTGCCAATCGCGGTTGGCTTCGGAATTTCGACGCCGGAGCAAGCGAGAACCGTTGCGCGATGGGCCGATGGCGTGGTTGTCGGAAGCGCGATCGTCGACCGAATAGGTAAAGCTGGCGACAGCGCCGATCTTGCCGATCAGATCAGCAAATTTGTGAGTCCAATCGCGGTAGCGGTGCGCCAGGCGCGATATTGAGCAGGTCGATTTGGCTTTCGAAAAAGAGTGTGTTACACGAATAAAATGCTGCGTTTCACGAAGATGAACGGCGCGGGGAACGATTTTGTTCTGATCGACAACCGCGCTGGGAAAGTGAATCTCACGGCGAAGCAAATCGCGCGGATTTGTGATCGGCATCGTGGGGTGGGCGCGGATGGAATTTTGCTGCTTGAGGCGGCCACGAACGGAGCTGATTTCCGGATGCGCTATTACAATCGCGATGGCAGAGAAGCCGAAATGTGCGGAAACGGCGCGCGCTGCTTTGCCCGTTTTGTCGAGCGCGAGACCGGCGCCAGCGAGAGGATTTCGTTTGAGACCCCGGCCGGCGTTATCGGCGCACAATTACAAGGGGACGTCGTGCGGCTGACCATGAGCGAGCCACGAGATCAGCGTTTCGATTTGAAGATTTCGGCTGGCGATCGGAGCTGGCGCGGCCATTTCATCAATAGCGGCGTGCCCCATGTCGTTGTCCCGGTCTCGGACATTGAGAAAGTCGATGTGAACGCCGATGGAGCGATGATTCGCCGCCACGCCATGTTTGCGCCAGCCGGAGCGAACGTGAATTTCCTGGAAGAGCGCGGGCCGGGCGCCATCGCCATTCGTACTTATGAGCGGGGAGTGGAAAACGAGACTCTCGCGTGTGGAACGGGAGTGGTTGCCAGCGCACTCATTTTTGCCGCGACGGAGAAAATCAATGGGCCAATCACGGTGGAGGTGCGTGGCGGCAGCAAACTGAGCGTCGATTTTCAGCGCGACGGGAATCGCTTTCACGATGTCACGCTTACCGGACCGGCTGAGTTCGTGTTCGAAGGCACAATCGAAATCTGAATGTTTCGCGGAACATTTACCGCGCTGGTTACACCGTTTCGCGAAGGAGCGATCGATTTCGTCGCGCTCCAGAATCTGATCGAATCGCAGATTGCCGCCGGGATTGATGGCGTCGTCGCCGTCGGCACGACTGGTGAATCACCGACGCTCACCCACGATGAACGCGAGGAGATAATTCGCTTCACCATTCAAAACGTCAACAAGCGTTGTCTCGTCCTTGCTGGCACTGGTTCCTACTCGACACCCGACGCCATAGAAGCCACCCGCACCGCGGAACGACTGGGTGCGGACGGGGCATTGGTTGTCGCGCCGTATTACAACAAGCCAAGTCAGGAAGGATTGTTTCGCCATTTCCAGGCGATTGCGAAATCAACCGATCTGCGCGTGGTCCTCTACAATATTCCAGGCCGCTGCGGGGTTGATATCAACGCCGAAACCGTTAGTCGGCTGGCCGTGGCGTGCCCGAACATCGTCTCGATCAAAGAGGCGGGTGGGAGCGTTGATCGGGTAAGCGAACTGCGCGCCCGTTTGCCGGAAACATTCACGATTTTGAGCGGCGATGATGGGCTGACACTGCCGTTTATGTCGGTCGGCGCGGTCGGAGTGGTCAGTGTCGCATCTAATCTTTTGCCCGCGGAAATCTGCGAGCTGTTTGTTCATCGAGCCGAATCCGGTGCCGGTGAAAACCGCATTAGCCTGGCATGGGCTCATGTCGGCGGAAGTCCGTTTGCCGTTGTGCGAAATGATAACGGCGAATCAGGAGCGACTCCGAAAAACGCTCGATGAATTCGAGCGGCCGCAATGAAAAACGCTCTGCGTGTGGCACTAGTTGGCGCCGCTGGCCGAATGGGCCAGACAATCATTGCGGTAGCGAACAGTGAGTCGGTCGAAATTATTTCGAAACTTGATCAAGGCGATCAGATCGCGTCCGCGGGCGCCGATGTTCTTATCGACTTTAGTCAGCCTGATGTCGGGAACGCTGTTTGCGAGGCGGGATTGAAGGCAAATACGCCGCTAGTGATTGGGACAACGGGTCATTCACTCGAGCAACGGAAAGCGATCGAATCGGCAGCGAAAAAGTTACCCATCGTGTTCGCATCGAACTTCAGCGTCGGCGTGAACGCGCTTTTTTGGCTGACGGAACAAGCGGCGCGAGTTCTCGGTGATGGTTTCGATCTAGAAATTGTTGAAATGCACCATCGCCTAAAAAAAGACGCGCCGAGCGGAACGGCCAGAACGCTTGCCGAAATTTTACAGCGCGAACGCAAAACGACACAGCTCCGTTACGGGCGTGAAGGCATAGTGGGTGAACGCGATCCTTCCGAGATCGGCGTTCATGCGATCCGAGGGGGCGATGTCGTAGGGGAACATACAGTGATTTTTGCCGGGAGTGGCGAGCGGCTCGAGTTGACGCATCGCGCTGCCAGTCGAGAAACATTCGCACGAGGAGCACTGCGCGCAGCCCACTGGGTAAAGGGAGAGAGGCCGGGACTTTATGATATGCGCGACGTGCTCGGACTGAAGTGAGCCCAGTCCGTGCTGGCATCGCGCTTGGATCCAATCTCGGCGATCGTGTGAATGTGCTGCAGAAGGCAAAGGACCGGATTCTTGCAATCGATGGCGTCGACCTCCCAGTCTTGCAGTCACCCGTTTACGAAACCTCGCCCGTCGACTGTGAGCCAGGCGCACCGAATTTTTATAATGCGGTGATTGAAATCGGATTTAGGGGTTCGGCCGACGCTCTTCTGACGCATTTACGCCAAATCGAGCTCGCGCTTGGCAGGGAACGTGAACATCGGCGCAATGTCTCACGGACAATCGATCTCGACCTTTTATACTTTGATGATCTCCGGTGCGATGAAATGGACCTGCAATTGCCTCATCCTCGTATTGCCGAGCGTGCCTTCGTGTTGCGGCCACTTGCCGATATCGCTCCGGATTTGCGATTACCAGGCCAGACGGCGACTGTGCGGGAACTGCTAGCGAACTTAGGGTCGGACCAGTCAATCAGACCCGTAACGGACAAATGGTAGAAAAATTTCGAGAAATGAAACGGCGCGGGGAACGCATAACCGCGTTGACTGCCTACGATTACCCGACGGCGCGTCTGCTTGATGAAAGCGGGCTCGATATCATCCTTGTAGGCGACTCAGTCGGAATGGTTGTGCTTGGTTACAAAGATACGACTCAGGTGACGCTCGATGAAATGTTGCATCACACCCGGGCCGTTCGGCGAGGAGTAAAGCGCGCGTTGCTTGTCGCCGACATTCCGATCCATACCTACGACACGCCTGAGCAGGCGCTTGAAACGGCGCGAGCGCTGAGGGATGTCGGAGCGGAAGCGGTGAAACTCGAAGGCGGCCTCAGCCACGTCCCGCAAATTGAGACAATCGTGGGCGCAGGCATTCCGTTCATGGCACACATCGGAATGCTGCCTCAGAGCGTGCGCGAGGAAGGTGGATATAAAGTCAAAGGCCGCTCCCGAGAGCAAGCGGATGCATTATTGCAGGATGCCCGTGCCGTCGAAGCAGCCGGCGCGTTTTCGGTTGTCTTGGAGATTGTCGCTCCAGACACGGCAAAGATGATCAGCGCCTCGATTGAGATTCCGACTATTGGGATTGGCTCGGGCAACGAGTGCGATGGGCAAATCCTGGTCACGCACGATTTAATCGGTCTGTTTCCGTGGTTTACGCCGAAGTTCGTCGCTCCGGAGGCGAATGTGGCGGAACAGATTCGAAAGGCCGCCTGGGGATTCGTCGACCGGACCCGGCGTGGTTGACAATCGAGCGGGGCTGCCGGTTCGTTTACGGATGCGAGTTTCGGATTACGACGAACACGAGGCGCTTCTGAACGCGACCGGCCAGCGGAACTGGCTCCTCTTCGGACTGGTCGTTTCCCTGATCCTGCACCTCTGCCTTTGCGCCTATTTTTATGGAGTGCGTTTTACTCCGGCGGAAGTGGCGCTGGCTCCATCGTCTCAGCCGCCAACCTTCAAAGTCAAAAGCGTCGAACCGCAGGCAGGTCTCGACAAGGCGAGTATGGATCAGTTGAATCCGGCCGCCAAACCCGAGCCGGACAAAACAGACCTCCAGTTACCCGATGAGAAGAAGTCGTTCGACCAATTGCTTCAAGATGTGCAGGCGACAACGGCGGTGCCGGACGACACCCAGAATGTCTTGCCGGATAAACCGCGAGTAGATCCGGCAGACGCAACTTCGATGTTGAGCGAAATCGAACGAACCACAGCGCAGTCGCTGTCGAAAAGTCCAAACGGGACGCGTGAGCAAACGATGTTGAACGACTCCGCCGTGTCAGGCCGACCGCAACCGGCGTTGAGCGGGACTGAGCTGGCGACGAGCACAACGATCAAGCGTCCAAATAGTTTTACCAGCCAAATTCAGGCCGATAGTGCCGGGCCGAATAAAGGACGCAATCTAGGATTTAGCGACCTGGATTCGTTGCTCGCGCAAAAAGGTCCACTTGGATCCGGCACGGCGATCCGGATGCCAGACGACCAGCTTTTCCAATACGACAGCGCTGAATTGCAGGCGAGTTCGGTCGAACAACTGCAGAAACTTGGGACACTGATCAGACGGAATCCCAAAGCGACATTTTCGATCGAAGGTTACACGGATGCGTTCGGCTCCTACGAATACAATTTGGATCTGAGCCAGCGCCGGGCCGATAGCGTGAAAGATTATCTGGTCAATGTCATGGGAATTAACCCGGCTCAGATTCAAACGCGTGGGTTTGGGGCGACCAAATTCCTGGTCGCGCCTCGGCCGGTGATGGATCCGTTGCAGGAAGAAGCAGAGATCAGACGACAGCAGCCGAACCGGCGGGTTGTCATCGTTGTTCATACCAACGAATGAATCTTTTGTAGCGGTAATCTCCGAGCGTCTATATGGCGAC
>QHNB01000022.1 GCA_003217965.1 Verrucomicrobiota bacterium
CTCGTCTCCGGATCATTGTCCAGTTCGATGCCAGCACGAATTTTGCAATCTGGATTTTTTTTCCGCAGCTGATCGATTTCGTCAAAATCGATACCGTCGTGATAACGATCGTGGTCGGTAAAAGCCAGTTCGATAATTCCTCGGACGCGTGCTGAATCGACCCATGGCTGGAGTAGTTCGCGCGTATAACGCTGCACCCGGTGTCCTTGGGGATGCGTGTGATAATCGGCGAACAGCTGAGATACCATCATCGTAAGAGATGACGCAAAAAGGCCGAGCCAGGTCGCCACGGAAGGATCATGACCTGAACTCGACTCAAGGTGCGGTCATGAATTTTTGGCGAGCACGTAACTCCGGATATTTGGGATAAAAAACTTCAACGGTATAAACTTTGGCAGGCTGCAACTCGCGGGTGGCGATGGTTTCGTCATAGAGAATTTGCTCGTGTGGATTGACCAGGAGAGTGCCTTGTTCTTCGCCGAATGCTCGGTTTTCCGACCATCGATTCAGGACCTGACCATTGGCGTTGAGCAATTGAATATCGATTCGTTGCGACGTGGGAAAATCGAGCGAAACAGGATATGCACCAAGATTAACCAGTCGCGCTTTAACATGGAGCTGGCGGACTTCGGAAAGCCTGACAGCTCCGCCTGGGACTTCCAGCTCGAGCAATAGGCCGCGTAAGCGTGAGTCATGATACTTTGGCGCCTTGTGCGATGATCTCCCAAATGGATGAAGGATTCGACTAAAGAAGCTGCGCGCCGGAGAAGGCGATTGTGCGAGGGCGCTAGAGGTGACAAAGAGCGCGAGCACTAAAGCCGTCCGGATTTTCATGTGCGCGTGTTTCAGCAAACGTTGCAAAAGGTGTCAAACCCTTTATCAATCGCGCATGTCTCGCGCTTTGGCGGTCGCGTTCATCACCATGATGGTGACGGCAGTCGCATTCGCCAAAACGAAACATTGCCTGGTGCGTGTTTATGCGCAGGCAAATGCCAAGGACACCGAGGTTTTCGCCTCGCCCATCACTACCCCGATCTCTGGTAAATCGATTTTTATCGAAAAAATTCCAACCGTGTCGGAGCGAGATATCGTTGCATTTCGCCCTTATGCCGGAGCAAACGGCACCTTCGGCGCCCTCTTACAACTCGATGAGCATGGCCGGCTCGCTCTTGAAACTCTCAGCATCGAGCATCGTGGAAGCGTTTTGGTTGTCATAGTCAACGGCAAGGCAGCAACCGAGCTTATGGTCGACCGGCGCGTCTCCGATGGACAACTTTATATCGCGTCAGGACTAACGGCAGCAGACATCGACCTGATGAGAAGAGATTGGCCGCAAATTGGCCAAAAAAAACGACGATGATGAGTCGGAGTTTCGCGATCGCGCTGGCCACGATCGCGCTCTCTGTCTCGGTGCCTGCTCAAAATGCGAAAATCGAGATCAGCCTCCCGACCGATAACGATGCGCTCTTTCGCGGCGGTGGTCCGGATTTTTACCAATACGTCGATCGCGACTATCAAGGGGTAAAATCAACTCCCTGGGAAGGCGGGCGTTACGGGGTCGTCCGCGATCCGATCCAGACGGCAGAAGGAATTGTCTACACGCGATTTCATGAAGGCATCGATATTAAATGTCTTCATCGGGACCCGCGGGGCGAGCCACTGGACGAAGTCCGAGCGATTGCCGACGGGAAGGTGGTGCACACTAATCACGTGCCAGGCTATTCCAACTACGGGCGCTATATCGTGATCGAGCACCTCTGGGACGGCTGCCCTTATTACAGCCTCTACGGACACCTTAGTGAGATCGACGTCAACGGTGCACAACGCGTCAGCCGCGGGCAACGGATTGGGCGCATGGGTTATACCGGCGAAGGAATAAACCAGGCGAGGGCTCATTTGCACCTTGAACTGAATCTGATGTTCAGCCGGAATTTCGAATCCTGGCACGATCGGAATTTTCCCGATCCCAATCACAACGGCATCTATAATGGACTTAACCTCGCTGGCATTGATATCGCCCGGTTTTTTCTGGAGCACCAAAGGCGACCTGAACTCACCGTCCCACAGTTCTTGGCTGACGAAGAAGTATTCTATCGGGTGGCGGTTCCGAATTCCCCACACTTTGATCTCAAAAAATTCTATCCGTGGATGATAAAGAACGCGTCAGGCAGCGCAAAATCGTGGGAGATAAGCTTCGCGGGCTCTGGGGTACCCTTGAGCATAGAGGGGCGCGGTTACTCCGTGTCGCAAGCAACGCTTACTTTCGTCAAGAAGTCGGCGATCGATTCTGCCTATCTCACGCGCGACCAGCTCGCCGGTCGAGGCGAACACGCGCATCTGACCGAAAGCGGTATGCGTTTTATGCGGCTGTTGACGTGGCCGGATTGACTAAAACAAGTCGGACAACGGATCGCGTCATCCCGATAAAAGCGAGGGATCTGTCTTTTGTAACATCGCGAGATCCCTCGCCATCGGAGCTTACCCTAGCGAGGGTGGCGGGCCGCTCGGGATAACAGGGAGGAAAACGGAAACGTCAACACGAAGTCGGTTTCCGCTGCGCCAGCGCAACGGCGTGAGGGATCGCTCCTTCGACGAAACCAAGACACTCGACGGCCCCACTCGGTTTTCCCGGCAAAGCAATGACAAGCGAGTCATCAATCACAGCGGCAAGATTCCGGGAAAGAATCGCATTGGGTGTCAGCTTCATTGATTCGGCGCGCATCACTTCGCCAAATCCAGGAATTTCCACGCGCATAATCTCACGCAGGGCTTCGGGCGTAACATCGCGTTCCGCAATGCCGGTTCCACCGGTAGCTAAGATCAAACCGCAACCTTGGGCTGAAAAACTCCGGATTGTTTCCTGAATACGCTTTTTGTCGTCAGGAACGATTGCTTCGCAGAGCACGTCCCATCCGCGTTTTTCCGCTGCTGCTTTCAGCGCTGGTCCCCCCAGATCAGCGTAGTCACCGGCGCTAGCACGATCTGAAACCGTAATGATGCCGACCGTGATCTGCATTTTTATCAGACGACGCGTTTCGTTTTCTTTAGCAACCGGACGCTGGAGATTTCCATAGCGTCATCAATGGCTTTGCACATGTCGTAAATCGTGAGCAACGCGATCATGACGCCGGTGAGCGCCTCCATTTCGACACCGGTTTGTGCCGTTGTTCGCGCAGTGCAGGTCGCGGTAATTGCCTCCGCATTCGTTTCAAACTCGACGTCGATGCCACTCAATGGCAGCGGATGACAGAGTGGAATCAACTCCGCCGTTCGTTTGACCGCCTGGATTCCAGCGATTTGCGCCGCGGCGAAAACGTTGCCCTTGGCGATCTGATTGTGTGTGATGGCGTTGACAGTTTCGGGCTTGACCTTGATTTCTCCGGAGGCAACTGCCATCCGCGTGCTCAGCGGTTTGCCGGAAACATCGACCATTCGAACACGCCCGTCCGCGGCAACATGAGTGAGCTTGCGCTTCATCAGCCGCCAATGGCGACCATTCGTCGCTGTGGCTGATAATTTTCCCGAAACTCGTGCCGTTCCGGTTTGCGCTCGACAACATCCAGAAAAAAGTTTCGCAGTTCGTCGTCACTCGCCCCTGCCCGCAGGGGTTTCAGGATATCGAACTCGAGATGGCTACCGAGACACGGCCGCAATTTGCCGTCACAGGTCAGACGCAGCTTGTTGCAGGTATCGCAAAAGTGAAGATTTGTCAGTGCGCCGATGAAGCCGATCCGCTGACCGCGCCCAGGAATTTGGAAGTAGGTTGCGGGGCCACTGGTCTTAAAATCGGGCTGAGGAATAAGTGATCCCAGCTGTGCTTCAATTACCCGTCGTGCGGCGCTGATTGGAAAAAAATTCGATTCATTCAGCACCTCGGTCGCACTCACCGGCATCAATTCGATAAACCGGAGCAGCAATTCTCTTTCTCCGGCAAAATCAATCAGCGCGAGGAGCGCGTCCTCGTTCCGGCCGCGCATCAGCACGGCATTGAGCTTGATTTGCGGGAAACGCGCTTCGATTGCAGCCTCGATTCCTTCAAGCACGCGCGGCAGAAAATCGCGACTAGTGACACCCTGATAAACAGCACGGTCCAAGGTATCGAGCGAGATGTTAAGCGAATCGACGCCGGCCGCCCGAATTTCCTCCGCGATCGTGCTGCCACTGGAGCCGGCGCGGGCGAGGAGCGTGCCATTCGTCGAGACACCCACACGTTTGATCCCGTTTACCGCTGTGACTTCGCCCAAGAATTCCGTGACACCTTTTCGCGTGAGCGGTTCGCCACCAGTGACTCGGATCTTGTCGATTCCGAGTTGCGCTCCGACGCGAATGAGCCGCAGCGTTTCCGGAAACGTGAGAACATCGGCCCGCGGCAGCCATTCCTGCAATTCATCCGGCATACAATAACTGCAACGTTCGTTGCAGCGATCGGTCACCGAAACCCGCAGATAGGAAATGCGATGGCCGAAATGATCTTGCATCCAGCGCAACGTTACGGTTGCAAAGGGGTTGAATCAAGGAACTGGGAGGATTGACTCACTATTCGGGACTTGTATGATTTTCCAGATGAAGCGTCGATTTTTTTCATGGGCGCTGACGCTTGGCATGGCAGCTGGCGCGTTATTTCTTTTCGGCTGCGAGACGACGGAATCGCGGATTTCTGCCCATCGTGATCTGTTCAACAGTTTGTCACCGACCGACCAACAGCTCGTTTCGCAAGGTCGAATACGACCAGGCATGTCACAAGGAGCGGTCTGGTTGGCGTGGGGATCACCGGAGGAAAAGGCTCCCGGCTTCATGCGCGGCCACGCGACCGAGACTTGGGTCTATTACGAATACACAACCGTTTATCCCTATGGCTATGGCCCGTATGGCTACGGCTATCCCTACGGTGGCGGTTTTGGCTTCGGTGGAGTTGGGGTAATCCACGCCCATCACGGCCGGCGGTTCGTCATTTTTGGCGATCCGTTCTACGATCCGTTTTATTACTCGGCGATTCCGCCACGCGTGCAATATCCCGCCAAAACGGTGACGTTCGTGAACGGCCGCGTCGTTGCTTTCCAACATCTGGTTCCGCCTTATCGCTACTGAGGCGCGCTTGCGCCACCGTGTGAACTGGAACGCGCGTTAGCTCTCGATGGCGTTCCAATCCTTTCGAAGCTTTCTCGAGCAACTCGAGCGGACAGGTGAATTACAGCGTATCGTGCAACCGGTAGATAGCGATCTCGTCCTGGCGGAGTGGGCAAACCGCGAAATGAAATCGTCCGGCGGCGGAAAGGCGCTGCTGTTTGAGAACGCATTCATCGACGGAAAACGCTCGAAGTTTTCTGTGGCCATCAACACCATGGGATCACGCAAACGGGTTGCGACCGCACTGGGAGTAAACGATATCGCCGACTTAGCGCAGGAGGTTCAACTCATCCTCAAAGCGAAACCGCCCACGGACCTGCGTGAAGGTTGGAGCCTGTTGAAGCAGGGAATTCACTTGCTCCATGCGCGGCCGAAGCATGTGAGCAAGGCTGAATGCCAGGAAGTAATCCACAATGTCTTGGACGGCGACGATTTCAGTCTTCACGATCTGCCGATCCTAAAGTGCTGGCCCAAAGATGGGGGCCGCTTCATCACTCTGCCAAATGTTCACACTCGCGACCCAGAAAGTGGTGCGCGCAATGTTGGTATGTATCGAATGCAGGTCTATGACGGCCGCACTACGGGAATGCACTGGCAAGTCCATAAGGTGGGCGCACGTCATGGCAAAGTCTACTACGAGCGGGGTGAGCGCATGCCCGTCGCCGTTACACTCGGGGGCGATCCGGCCTATACGTTTGCCGCGACGGCGCCCTTGCCGGATGGACTCGACGAAATCCTATTTGCGGGATTCCTGCGCAAGAAATCAGTCGAATTGGTGAAATGCAAAACAATCGATCTGGAAGTGCCGGCCGATGTTGATTTCGTACTCGAGGGCTTTGTTCAGCCGGGGGAAACCCGGCCCGAAGGCCCCTTCGGCGATCACACCGGTTTCTATACAGCGGTTGAAGAATACCCTGTATTCCACGTAACCGCCATCACTCATCGGCGAGATGCCCTTTATCCGACAACGATTGTCGGTCCACCGCCAATGGAAGATTTTTACATGGGCGACGCGACCGTTCGGATCTTTTTGCCGGTCTTTCGCATGAATTTCCCGGAAATCGTGGACATGACACTGCCGCCGGAAGGTGTTTTCCACAACTTAGTGTTCGTCAGTATTCGCAAACAGTACCCCTATCAGGCTTTCAAGGTCATGCATGGGTTGTGGGGAATGGGTCAGATGATGTTTTCCAAATACATTGTGGTGGTGGACGAGGATTGTGATGTCCACAATACGAGTGAGGTGCTGTTCCGGATGTGCGCCAACACCGATCCCGAAAGGGACAGCACGATTATTCGTAACCCGAGCGATTCACTCGATCACGCACCGACTGAGCAAAACATCGGATCACACATGGGGATCGACGCCACTCGAAAGTTGGCCGGCGAGAATTATCACCGGCCCTGGCCGGAGTTGCTTAAGATGGATGAACGAGTGCAGGCGATGGTCGATTCGCTCCAAGGAAAATCGCCCTGATCTCGTCAAAAAGACCAGCCCGGAATTCGCAGCCGAACGTTACGGACGTCGGAACAATCCGCCGGTCGAAGGATCACGCACTAACGCGCCGTGCGGGATTCCACGCACGTCAACAAGGCGGTGCGGTGGATACGGGCTGACCACCAGTCCCCGTGTCCCGCTCCATCGCGCGTAGGGATAACCGCCGGGTGGGACCGGGCCGTACTCTCGCGCTCGTTCCTCGGCGATCGCATGGCCGATCAAGGCACCGGTTGCGGCACCGGCGGCTGCGCCGATAGCTGCGCCGCGAATGTGGCCTGTAGCAGCACCGCCGATGATTGCTCCGGCGGCTGCCCCATACCCGGCGCCGGTACCGGCGGGACTCTCACATGAGTTGAGAAGAAAGGAACCCAGCGCGATAAGCGAACCGACTATGAAACAATTTCTGTTCATAAATGATCTTCGTCGACGAATCTAACCGCGCAAACGAAACGGAACCTTGTAGGGTGGATTTAAACAAACCCGCGTCTCTCCTGCCGCAGCCATTTTATTGAAAGCCGGCTAGGGCCTTACGAAGACTTTGTTTGCTGTGGTATCGAGGACGAATGCACCGTGTGCAATCTTCGAGCAGTTAAACTTTTGATGCGGTGGATATGGGCTGGCCACAATGCCGGAGGGATCATGGGGATCTCGTTCCCCAGTGGGGTATCCTGAGCTCGGCGGCGGATATTTCTTCTCTGCCTCTGGTTTGGCAATCGCCTTTCCTTCCATGACAGGTCGGCTTGTCCGCGAGTCGATACCCTGGGCGTAAACAGTCGTGCCGAGGACAAAAAGCCCAGCCACAACTGCTGACAGAATTTTCACAGAATTGGTTTTCATAGTTCGTGTTTGGCTAGATTTCGTAACGGAAAAGTCGGACGGATGCTTGGCGCGGCAAATTCAAAAATACTTGAGCAGCTGCGCGATGACTCGCCCGGCCTTTTCTAGTTTATTTAACCGGTAATTCCTCTCGAAGACTCGGAAATTGTCCAGTTTGATTTGACGCAAGAGCGCCTGGTAAACCGACCGCATGATTTCGGCCGGAATCATCGAGCGCCGATCTTCCGCGGGAAGCAGTCGCGCAGCCTCGCCGAAGAAACCATCCGCGCGCCCGGCTTCAAATTTCATCAATTGGATAAAACGCGAATCGTAGTTCTGCTCTTTTAGATCGGCCTCGGAAAAATTGAAACGTGCCAGGTCCTCACCCGGCAGATAAATCCGATCCGCTGCCAAATCGACTGCAACATCGCGAATAATATTCGTCATCTGGAGAGCCTGCCCGAGTTGCACGGCGTAGTCGCGGCATTGAGGGTTCTTATAGCCGAAGATTTCGATGCTAACCAAACCAACCGCGCTCGCCACTCTATAGCAGTAAATGCGCAATTCTTCGAAAGTCGCATAACGCCGAACCTCAACGTCCATTTCCACGCCGGTGATAATTTCTTCGAGCATCTCGGGCTTGATCGGATAGTCCGACATCAACTGCCGAATGGCTCCGGCTAATGCCGGTTCATCGGCAGACTTATCGCGCAAACTGAGGCGCCAATTCGCCAATTCCCGCCGTTTGCTCGCCGCATCACGCGCGGGATCGTCTGCGATATCATCGATGACGCGGCAAAAGGCGTAGAACGTCGTGATATCGCGGCGCCGTTTCCCGCTCATGGAGATAAAGGCGAGCGCGAGATTGGATTTGCTCGCACGCGTGATCTCGTCCGCGGCGTCCCGGGTCTTCATCGTTTCAATAACGAATCCAATTTTCCTGGGCGACCCGCCCCGTCTCGCATTGGCGGAAAAGCACGACCCAGGAGGCAAGCAGCCAGCCAGTAACGAACGCGCGCACAAAGACGAAAAGGCATTTCCAGGCAATCATCGCCACCGCCCGGTCAGCAATCGCCCCGCGGATCATCGCGTCCAGAACAAGGATCAAGAAAAAATGCAGCGCGCAGATGAGAAAAAACCAGGCGATCCGATTGAAGTCGCGCCGAAGCAGCTGTCGATGGGCGCGGAGTGCTTCACCCAAAGTTTCGTTGTGCAACACGAGCGAAATTTGCACCGAACAAAAAATTAAAATGAACGTGCTTATGAAAACACGTTGCAACGGCAAATAATCGAGCACGTCGGGCACATTCACGAAGTAAGCGAGCAGCAGCGGCACACGCAAAACAAGCATGCTCACTGCGACCACAATCCCGGCCCAACCCAGGACGTAGCTAAATCGGCGCACCGCGAATTCAAAGAGAGCTCGTTCGCGAAAACTCAGTCCTTTGATCCAGGCGAGACAGACTGTGATCAAATAAACCTGAATATAAATTCCGACGAAGTACTCGAAAATGAAGGAGATGGCGTCGACGGAGGCGGAGATTTTGAGCAGATGGGCTGTCGATAATTCAGTATTCCAGGCCGGCAGCCTCCAAAACACGAATGGTTTTGCCAGAGCGGCAAGCACGCTAATCAGTAAGAGCAGGTAAATCGGAATGCTTCCCCAGCGGTAGAGCTTGCGCAAAGCGCGCCAGAGCGCGCCATGCAGACCGCGCCAGTTGGTCAGCAGTAAAATCGCGGCGATAACGGAAAACGGATAGGTTGTGGTGGCATTGTCGAAAATCCCGGCCACGCTTTCGATTGCCGGCAGGACCGCTTCTCCCCAAATCTCGGAAACGGGCGGCCATTGCCAGGTCGGGATGGAAACGATCTGCGTAAAATCGATTTCCGATGTGCTTTGGATGGGGGTGAAGGTCGCGAATTGGAAAATGAAATAAACAAAGCCGAGCAGCGCGAAGGTGAGCCAGACTCGTTCGTAGCGTGCGATGCAGCGGAAACCGTCGCGCAGCGCCAATCGGATTGGATTGGCAAGCATCACCAGCAGGTAACCGATCAAGAGCCCGACGAGCGGATAGACGCGCGACAGGCCGGCCATGACGCGCTACCGAATCAAGCCCCAATGCCGATTAAAAGGCCAGTAAACCATGAGCCCGCGTCCGACGACATTTTCCTCCGGCACAGGTCCCCAGTAGCGACTGTCGTAACTCGAGTAACTATTGTCGCCCAACGCGAAATAACTGTGCGGCGGTACAGTAAAGGTTTGATCGCGTGATCCGAGGTAAGCACGGCCGAGCGAATAGCCACGGTAGGGAAACTTTGCGCTCATGACGCGCTCGAAGCCATACCCTTCTGCTGGTTTCCCGTTGATGTAGAGGAGCGGAGAATCAATTCGGAGAGTATCGCCCGGAGTGCCAGCGAGCCGCTTAATGAAGAATGGCGCGCCCGTTTCCGGATCCTCTGGGATCAGCATCACGATGTGAGTCGTGCGAAACACAAACACATTCCCGCCGTGCGGTTTGATAAAATTGTAGGAAAGCTTGTCGACGAAAACTTGATCGCCGGTATCAATCGCGCCTCGTGCGATCACCTCCCTCCGCTTGTAGTGATTGCCAGGAAAGACATGAAAATCCTGCTTTAGCGTGTCCGGCGGGGCATAGACGAGATGCGTACCCTGGTCGGTGATAACGCGCGACCAGGTGAAGAAGAATAGATA
>QHNB01000254.1 GCA_003217965.1 Verrucomicrobiota bacterium
CTTTTTCGGCAGTTGCGGATTACCTACCTCGTCCGAGTAGAGATTAGTGATGCCAACACGCACTCCATGCTTCACTTCGCAGGCGCCAAGGTCGTGCAGGAGCGGTCGCCAATGGTCGTATTCTTCCAGATCCTCGGCCACATGTTTGGAGAGAAGAACATGCCCGGCATCACCGCAATCCATGACCCGTTGCGCCATGTTCAGGCCGGCCCCGGCCAGATTGGGACGATTATTCACATCGATCACACCGCTGACCGGCCCGCTGTGAATGCCCATGCGAAGCTGCAGGCGCGGATGTTCCTTAAGAGCGCGGCTGATCTCCACTGCGCAATGCGCAGGCGCTTCCGGAGTGGTGTAGAATACCAGCGCCATGCCATCGCCGGTTGTGATCTTGAGTAAGCGGCCCGCGGCTTCGGCGTTTTGAAACTGCGCCGACGCCCGAACAATCTGGTTTAATTCCTCAACCGCCGCGTGCTGGTCGTTGATCGAAAGCCTCGAGTAACCAACGATGTCGATGAAGAGAACATGCGCGATTTCGAGTTGAATTTCCTTTTTCGCCTCAGCGGACATACGGATTCACATCGAAACGCCCGTCACAGAGATACTCTCAGTTACACCGTCGGCGGTCGAGATCAAACACGGCTCGAAAGAACAGCTCGTTAGCTTCGCGTTCTGCATTTGCAATCGGCAATCGGCAATCGGAAATCTAAAGTCGAAAATCGCACTGTCCCCGTTATCAAATTGCTGGTTAGTAGATCGACCTGGAAGCTCTATTAGCTCATGCCAATCAGGGATAAGGCTCCGCGAGGTCTTAGAATCTCTGTCCCTTGCCTCTGGGGTCGAGCCAGCGGAACATTGAGATATGAAAGCTCGACTGGTCAGATTTGGCGAGATCAAGGTCGAGGGAACGCGCTACACGCATGATGTGGTGATCGACGGCGGCAAAGTGCGGAAACGGAAGAAAGGACCTTCCAAGCAATTCCGCGAAAAGTTCGGCCACACACCGCTTTCGGCCGAGGAGGAAATTCCTTGGGGAGGCAAGCGTCTCATTGTCGGGACCGGTGCCTATGGCGCGCTTCCGGTAATGAACGAAGTCCGAGCTGAGGCGAAACGGCGCGGTATCGAGATCATTGCGGCGCCCACGCCGGAAGTCTGTCAGCTGCTGGAGGAAGTAAAGAAAGGCCAGGCGTACGCCATCCTGCATTGCACGTGCTGACCGGGGATTTTCGGAGACCGATCGTCCTGCCGACCTCGAAACTCCCCTGTCAATATCAGCACCGGCGGGCCTTGTTTTTTTGCTTACAACTTATTCCGCCGTGGCCTGTGCCCAATTCAGATTCTACTTCGGTGCTAACGGTGAGGGAAATGGCCTGTATTTGTTGAGCACAAAGGCTGAGTGATGTCGCTACACTCAGTTAGACAGCGGCGGACTAAATTCCACGCGTCACTCGCTCTAGCGCCAGAAACGCGCTGAGTAGCTCGTCAGATGCGACGATGTAGCGGCGGACTTTGACGCGAGCATCAACGACCCAGCGCCAGCCGTGCTACGTAACAGCGCTACAATAGCCCACGTCCAGCCCGCAGGGCTGAGCTTGTCAGCAATCACTCGCGTTTTAGGTGCGCGTTATTCGTCCGCCGCGTTTGATGCAGTCAAAGCGAGTTTTTGGAAGCGCGGATCAAGGCTCAGTAAATCCGATCTTCCGCATCAACGCAGCGAAGCGAGGATCTGATTGAAGGCTTTTCGATTCCGGTTCGTTACGAAACCACGCGAGCGAGTCCGAGCGTTCCTGGTAAGCTTTTTCCAGGCACTCGAAAGCCTTATCCTTGTCCCCGAGTCCGGCGTAAATATAGGCACGGTAAATTCGCGAAACATAACGACGCTTTTCCATCTCATCCAAACTTTGAAGGATTTTCAACGCCTCGGCGCGCCGACCTGTGACCGCATAGCCATAACCGAGGAA
>QHNB01000255.1 GCA_003217965.1 Verrucomicrobiota bacterium
TCACACGAATGGCCCAGTGCTTCGGATCAGATCCCGCTAAACTAATCGTACAGCTCAGCCCCTGCATTCGCCCGCCCCATTATGAGATCGATTTCGCGGAGAAGATTGTCGAACAATGTCGCGTACAAGGGGTGGAGGAAATCCACGACAGCGGCGTTTGCACGGCCTGCAATCTGAACGCCTACTATTCCTATCGGGCCGAAAAAGGTCGCACCGGCCGGATGCTCGCGTTGCTTGCCCTTGCGAACACTTAATCTTCAGCCGATCCGTGGCGGCGGTATGGACAAATCCCACGTTTTCCCGTCTTCTCGATAAAGTCGAACAATTCGGCTCCTGCCTGCGTCCATTGCATCTCGCGGGAGCGTTCCAGGGCCTGTCGTGTATTCAGCCCGCTCAAGTAAAGCAGTTTGAACGCACGCTTGATTTCCTCGCGTTGCACGGAGGAAAATCCAGCCCGGCGGAGACCAATAACATTCAATCCAAACACGCTATTGCGCTCCGCCGCGAGTGTGAAGGGCGGCAAATCTTTGCTGAAAGCCGAGTTTCCCTGGACGATCACAAGTCGCCCAACGCGCACATTTTGATGAAAAGTCGTGCTGCCGCCGAGAAACGCCTGATCGTCGATCGAGACGTATCCGCCGAGTAAGACGTTGTTCGCGATAATCACCTTGTTACCGACCACACAATTATGCCCAACGTGCGCGCCAACCATTAGGAAGTTTTCATCGCCGATTTTTGTCGCGCTTCCCTCGGTCGTTCCGCGGTGAATTGTGCAGTACTCACGGATCAAGTTGCAGTCACCTATCTCCACCCGGCTGCGCGTTTTCTCCATGAAACTGACGTCTTGCGGCGCTCCGCCGATCATTGTGCCGTGTCCGATCTGGTTACCGCGCCCGATGGTTACTTCTTCTTCGATGACCGCGTTAGCACCGATCACGGTGTCGTTTCCGATTGTTACCCCGCCCCCGATCAATGTGTGTGGGCCAATCTCGACATTTGCGCCGATTTTCGCCCCCGAGCCGATTATCGCTGTCAGATGAATCATCAAAGCACGCCAGCTTCTTTGAAACTGAAGTATGGCGCACGCCCGTCCGCCGGCGCCCCGATGATTACATGATCCAGCAGCTTGATTTGCAGTAACTCTGCGACTTCGGCCAGCCGGCGCGTAAGGCTGTGATCGGCTGCGCTTGGAGCAGGATCACCCGAAGGATGGTTGTGGACGACGATGACGGCGTAGGCTGAAGTGACAATCGCCGGCTGAAAAATTTCGCGCGGATGCGCAATGCTCTCATTGACACTTCCGATCGAAATTTCCTTCGCGTCGATTAATCGATACCGCGTGTCGAGCAACAAAACACGCAACGACTCTTTCTGAAGAGTGCGCATTTCCGCGCCGAAAAATTCATTCACCAGCTCTGGCGAATCGATTTTCTCCCGCGACACCGTTTCTTTGGCCAGCCGCCGGCCGAGTTCGAAAGCGGCTGCGAGCTGCACCGCTTTTGCCGGCCCAATGCCATGAATGCCGACCAGTTGCTTTGCGCTGCAGCGGCACAGCCCGCTCAATGTCTTGTGCCGCTTCAGAAGCTGCCCGCCCACTTCAACCGCGTTTGCGCCTTTGACCCCGGTCCGAAGCAGGATCGCAAGCAACTCGCGGTCAGTTAGCGCGCTTGCTCCGCGCTGGAGCAATTTCTCGCGCGGGCGGTCTTCTTCCGGTAACTCGCGAATCTTAACCGCGGCCATTGCGCTCGCCTCTAGGCATTTGGCGCATGGAGCGATCGCAACATTGCGGCGATTCCATCGGCGAGCAGGTGCAGCGCTTCGAGCGAGTCAGAAGGCGCGAGCGCCTCCAATTGCGCCTGAGCGGTTCGGAGCCGCTCGATGCCGGCCGCGATCGACTGTTCCATGGCGCTCATTCCACTGGTTTGCAGCAAAACACTGACCGAGGCCGAATCTCCCTCCAAAATTAATTGGCACAAGTCCGTTCCGAGCGTTTTTCCGGTCACACTTTCGCGACCAGCGAGATCGACGCAATCGTCATAGATCTGATACGCCGTGCCAAGATGGCGGCCAAAATTTTTCAAGGCTGCAACATGACTAGCACTCGCATCATTCAGCTTCGCTCCAAGTTCGGCCGCGACCGCAAACAAGGTCGCCGTCTTTAATTCAATGATCCGAAGATATTCCTCAATCCCGAGGTGCAGGTCGAAGCGGCGCTGCGTTTGAATAATTTCGCCGGTGCAAACGTCTCGGGTAGCCCGCGCGATCGCACGGCTGATTTCTGCATCATCAAATCGCGTCGAAAGATCAACCGCGTGCGCGAATAAGGAATCACCAAGCAGAACACTGAGCGCATTTCCCCATCGAGCATTCAGGGTCGGCTGGCCGCGCCGGCGTTCTGCCTCATCCATGATGTCATCGTGCACGAGCGTAGCGAGATGGATAAGCTCGACGATAACGGCGAGATCGACGTGTGCATTGGTTACTCCACCACTGGCGCCGCCCGCGAGCAACGTCACAAGCGGCCGCAATCTCTTGCCATTACTGTCCAGTGCATAGGTGACGTAGCCGTTGATCGCGGGATCGAAGGCGCTCGCTTGTTGTGCGATTCGCGCCGAAACTTCGTCCAGCTGCGGCTGCACCGCTGCGGCGACGCGGCTTAGCGAAGTGGCCGAAGCCGAGCGGACCGGCGTCGAGCGAATAGAGACCCGCATTGGCTCCAGAATAGAAGGACGCTTTTTAATGTCAAAGCTGCTCGCGAGGTTCAATGGCGATGAAGCCATTCGTCGGTAGCATACTTTTGGGAGGCCAAAACGTCTGCCGCGGCCAAAACACGGGAGCCGATTTCTTCTTCCACGACTCGGCCGCTCAATGTGCGGGCCATTTCTCCTGCGAATGTTTTTCCGAGCTCACTCCGCTGGATGCTGCCCTGATGCAAGAGGCCCCCGCGAGTCCTGCGCTGGGCCGCACCCGCAATCTTCCGGCCATTTTCGATCACATCTGCCGCAACCGGATTGGCGAAACACGCTTCCGAACTTCTTGGCGCGTCCTTTTCGGCTAGCATCGCACCTACTCCCATAAGCTGAAGTACACGCTCAATCGCAGAATGAACCCTGCGATAAATCATTCGCGATGAATAAGCAAAAGTCTCGTCAGCCGAGCCAATCACGAGGGAATAAGTTAGATCATCCCCGCCGTGAGGCACTATTCCGCCGCCGGTCCAGCGCCTGACCAACGCGCGTTCCTGTGCGAATGCTTGCGCTTCCTCAAATCGTCCAAAGTAACCGAACGAAACAGAAGGTTCCGTCCAACGATAAAAGCGCAGAATTGGCACCTGGGCGCTTTGTAATAATAGCTCATCGATCGCCATGTTGAGTGCAGCGGTGCGCCGTACGAAATCATCTATCACTCGCAGCTCGGGAAAAAGCGGGTTCAGGCTTCGATTTCCTCGATAATCTTCTTTGCGGCGGCCGCTGGATCGGGTTGACCGGTGATGGGCCGGCCAACCACCAAATAATCCGCGCCCGCCGCGATCGCATCAGCCGGAGTCATGGTCCGTTTCTGATCGTGTTTTTCGGCTCCATGTTGCCGGATTCCGGGAACTACGAGCTTTATATCGGGTCCTACGATTTCTCGTAAATCAACGACCTCGTGAGCGCTCGCGATAAGGCCGCCGATCTCACAATCAATTCCCAATCGCGCCAATTGCATCACCTGATCCTCCACGGGATGCTCGATTCCGATGGCGCGCAATGTCTCACGGTTTGCGCTCGTTAGGACGGTGACGCCGAGCAACAGCAGGTTCGGCGGCGCTGCCGCCACCCCGGCAAGAATCATTTCCCGACCGCCAAAAAGATGCAGGCTCACCATTTGCACGTCCAGTTTGGCGGCTGCTTCCACAGCTCTCGCCACCGTATTGGGTATATCGTGCAGCTTGAGATCGAGAAAAACCTCCAGACCGAGGTCGCGAATTTCCTGAACGACTTCCGGACCCTCGGCCGTGAAAAGTTGAAGACCGATTTTCACCGTCGCGACAAAGGGCGCTGCCATTTTGGCGAGCCGCAGCGCTTCTTCACGGTCGCCTACATCCAATGCCAAAATGATGCGATCGCAGGCGGATGATTTCATCTCGTCATTCTCCGCAAATTGATGAAGAGATTGCAAGGCATGGAAGAAGTAGCGCCGGCGAAAATAAATCTTTCTCTGCAGGTTTTGCGGCGGCACGACGATGGATTCCACCAGATCGAAACGCGAATGGCCCCCATTTCGCTCTATGATTCGCTTCAAGTTGAGCCTGCCGACGCATTCGAGTTTCGCGCCGACGACCCAACGCTTCCGATGGGCGAAGATAATCTGGTCGTGCGCGCGGCAGACCTCTTCTTTTCGCAGATAAAACGTGAACCGAAGGTAAGACTCATTCTGATTAAGAAGATTCCGCACGGCGCTGGCTTGGGCGGTGGCAGCAGTGATGCAGCAGCGACTTTGCGACTTCTGAATCGATTTTTCGACGCGAAGCTGCCAATGGAAGAATTGTCTGCG
>QHNB01000256.1 GCA_003217965.1 Verrucomicrobiota bacterium
ACGAACCTGAGCGCACGCGGATTTGTCGGCACCGGTGACGATGTCCTGATCGGTGGGGGCGTTGTTATTAGCGGCAATACCGGGAGCGCCGCTCGTGTTCTGGTTCGCGCCATTGGGCCATCCCTTGGCACGATGGGAGTAGTCGGCCCGCTCTTGGATCCGACGCTGTCATTGCGCGATAGCAACGGCAACGTGATTGCGACCAATGATAATTGGAAAGATTCTCAGCAATCCGAAATCGCTGGCACCGGCCTCGCTCCTGTCGATGAGCAGGAATCCGCCATTATCGCTCTGCTGAGTCCGGGGAATTATACCGCCATTGTTGCGGGCAACCACGCGACTACGGGCGTCGCCCTCGTCGAATTTTACAATCTGTAACTTTTCGACCCACATCGTTTCGTTTCCAGTCGGTTAGGCTGGTAAAGAAAGCAATCCGGCAACGCTGCAACCGATTTCTCCATGCTGTTGCAGCCGGATTCCGACCACTTTCGGGATTGGGCACAGTGCCTGCTTGGCTTCAAAAAATCGCTATGCATTTCTTCGGCGCGAAATGGCGGACTCTTATCATCGGCGTTGTCATCTCTGTGGCGTTCATTACAGGGGCCGTTCGAGAAGCAATTGGTGAATCGGAGTCTCTCGATGATGGAAATCAGATGACGAAGGCTTTGCGCCACAAATTTCGGCGAAAAAAAACGAGTCGCGCAGTTGATCTGGCTTGGGTGCCAAGTCCTTCAAGTCCGAACATAGATGGCTATCGCGTTTACTACGGTACGATGTCCGGAAGATACAGCGAGCACCTCGATGTTGGTCTGGTCACAAATGCCAAACTGCCAGGCCCGCTCAAGGGAAACAGCTACTTCTATATTGTCGTCGCATATAAAGGATCGCTCGAAAGTCCTCCCTCCAACGAAGTGAAAAGTGCGGCGGCCGTTCTGGCCCCGACCAAGACAGCCGACGAGCTGGCTACCTCCATTTTCCCCAAATCTTCGCCAAGCCCCGGCATACCGACTGCGTCCTCTACACCAGCGCCTGCACCTGCTTCCGTATCCTTGCCGGAGTTAACTCAGGCTCCTAGCACTACCGACGCAGCAACGGCGGCAACACCAACGCTTCGATTCCAGCGGAGATTGCAACGTCTTGGTATGCAACCTCGAGAATCGAGTCAAGCAGTTGGCGGTGCGCGTGGAGACACGGCCCGTCAATAACGACCATACTTTTGACGTCGCCGCAGAACGCCATACCATTCCGGTCGCCAGGCTACTGGACGTTGAATACTTCGACTAAACCGACACCGGTAGCGTTATTGTTGCCACGAACGATGGCGGTGTAGTTTCCGGATGGAAGAGTCCTGAGAATGGCCGATTCCAGATCATTGGTCGGCGCGAAACCGGTCGCTTGAATATCGGCTTGCTGAGTGTCTTTCCAGTTGTCGTTGAAGCCGATTTGCATGGCGTTGCCGTCGAATAAGGTCAGAGTCGGGTCGGCCAGGGCACCTTGAATAGCAAAGCGAGTGAGAAGAGATGGACCGATGGCGCGGACAAGTACCATGGCCGAGCCGTCGGCACCTGCAATGGCAAAACCTCCAATCATCACATTGTCGCCAGTCTCGACGAAACCGCGCGTGCTGATGTTGGTCAGCGTGGAATTGGCGGCCGGATCAATATCATAGGCTTCGACCAGTCCGATGCCGGTGCCGCCGTTGTTGCCGCGGACAATGGCGGTGTAGGCACCGGGGGCGAGGGTCAAAAGAATGGCCGACTCCAGATCATTGCTAGGGGCAAGTCCAGTGGCTGCAATCTCCGCTTGCTGAGTATCCTTCCAATTATTGTTAGTACCAATGACACCCTTAACATCGTGCACCTCGATTATTGGGTCGGCCAAGACGCCCGTGAGATTAAAGGGCGGGTTACTTAAGCTCGGTCCGATGGCGCGCAGCACCACTTTCTTGTTGTCGGTACCACTGATGGCAAAACCGCCGATCAATACCTGATCTCCCGTCTCTACCAGCCCACGCGTGGAAATATTACCGAGGTTCAAAGGCGGACCGCTAGGTGCAACTATCGCCTGAAGTCCATCCATCGCCACGCCCTCTTGCC
>QHNB01000257.1 GCA_003217965.1 Verrucomicrobiota bacterium
GAAACGAAACAACCACCCAATCTGCGTCTTTACCGACCACCGGACGATGCCAGACATTTGGCGGAATCGAAATCCAGCGCTGTTCGAGCGGCGCGGCCGGGTCACTGATCAAAAAATTCGAGCGCCACTTCCCTTCTTGCTCGGTCCGCATGTCGCCACTGCCTTGGGCCGACATCATCCGTTGATGACTGTTAGGATGGCGTTCTGCGCCGGTGTCTGTCCCGGCCCGCAATACAAATACCCAGCTGGATCGAATCTCTGTCGGCAGCGCGCCACCAAATAATTGCAGCGGAATTGGTTCCCACGTCATCAAGGCTTCTAATTTTCGCGCCAGCTGTGCTTGCACGCGCGATATGATGGGCCAAATCTGCATGCGCATTGTGTTCGACCGCAAAACGCGATCGAGCTCCTCTAATCGAGATTTCTCGTTCGATGTCATTGCTTAACGATTTCGAGAAGAGATAAACACCTAAACCTTGGCAAATATCTTTTTTGAGGTCCTAATTATTCAAAAAAAACCGACTAGTTTGAGACTTCTGCGATGTCCAATCGCTCTTACGAATTTGTTCAGCTCGATGTCTTCGCACAAACGCCGCTCGCGGGAAATCCACTAGCTGTCTTTGTAGACGCGCGCGGGCTAAGCGATAGCGAAATGCAAGCCTTGGCGCGGGAGATGAATCTTTCGGAGACCACCTTCATCCTATCGCGCGATGCGGCCATCGAGGCCCGCGAGGGCAAAAAGGTGCGCATATTCACGGTCTCGGAGGAATTACCGTTTGCCGGACATCCGACGCTCGGCACGGCGCTCTATCTTCATGCCCTCCGGCGCGCCCGTGATCCGCGAAACTCCGATGACATCACGCTTGACTTGCGTGCCGGGAAAATTCCTGTGCATTTCACGCCCGGCTCGGAGAACGCTGGCTGTGAACGCGTGGATGGTCGGGTATTCGGCGAGATGCGTCAGCGCGATCCTGAGTTTGGAAATATTCTTTCGCGAGAAGACGTCGCGGCGATGATCGGGATTGGAGTTGACGAGATTGCTTCAGAATGGCCGGTACAGGTGATCTCGACAGGACTCCCGTTTGCGATTGTCCCGTTTCGCAGTCCGCAAAGCCTCGCCAATCTAAAGTATAGCCATACGCAATCAGCCGAGTTCCTAGAGCGCGCCGGCGCGCGTTTCTTTTACTTTCTTTGTCCTCAGCGTCGCCAAGGCCGGCTCGAAGCCCGAGCTCGAATGATCTTTTACAATGGCGAAGACCCGGCCACAGGGTCGGCCGCCGGTTGCGCCGCTAGTTGGATGGTCCGATATGGAGTTGCAGCTAGTGACGAGCAGGTAGTGATTCGACAAGGTGTCGAGATCCATCGTCCCAGTGAGATCTACGTGCGAGCAACACGGGAAGGCAATCATGTGACGGACGTTCGCGTCGGCGGATACGCCGTAGAAATAATTCGTGGGTCGGTAACTCTCTAAGAAATCTCATTTTTGATTTGTAGCTGGTTCATGGTTCGCCTTGATGGGCCCTGCCGAAGCATTCCGGCAATCATCCCTGACGCAACTTGGCGAACTCTTGTCTAGCCTCCCTTAATACCGGGACGTCGGCGTCGGCCTCCTGCCACAGTGACAAGAAATCTTGATAAGCGAAGCGTGCTTTCGCGCGTGCCGATGCGCTGCCGGTCGCAGGTTCACAAGCATATATACGAGCAAGTTGAAGCCTCGCGATTGGCGCGCTGGCACTTAGCTGGACGATGCCAGGGGTTTTAAGAATCGTCTCCCACTCCTTTGCGGCGAGGGCGGGCTGAGCTGTAGCTGAGTAGGCCTCGGCGCGCAATACCACCGAGGGCATATGCGAATAGTAGGCTACTTGCGGCAGGAGAGTGTCGTAGCGCGCTGCGGTTCGCAACAATTGCAAGGCACGAGCAGGATCTTTTTGAGCTAGGGCTACTTGGGCTCGAATGCATGGAAGCCAGTAGGATTGTACTACGGGATGATCCGGATATCGTTTTGCGAGCTCCTCGGCGACAGCTGTTGCCCTAGGAACGTCTCCAGTTCGCGCAAAAAGAATGGCGGCTATAGCTGAACCTTCCCGACTGTCCGGCGCCAGCTGCAGAGCGCGAATAGCCTGGTCATGCGCCTCCCGGACGTTGCCGAAAAGGTCTTCGCGCCAAGCGGCGTTCAAAAGCCATGCTGCTGCCTGCTCATTATTATGGGCGCTCAGTGCTGACTGGACCGCTTGTGTTGTCAGCTCCCGAGCACGGGTCAGATGACCATCATAGGCTTCTGCGTCCGCTTGTTCAGAGAGAATCTCGTGCTGGAAGTCCGGTTTCGCAGTAAACCAGCCTGCCTGATTCGCCATTTCTTTTGCATCATGCTCAAGAAAGGCGACGGCATACATATAGACGTGAGGCGCGTCGTCATCGAGTCTCATCTGAACCATTTCGGAATAGGCCTCGCGCGCCTTCTCGAACTCACCCGCTGCGGTTAGTAATTCGATTAAGTTTTCGTGGACGATGTAGTTCCTGGGATTCATTCTGCGCGCTTCTTTGAACTGGGCGATAGCTTTTGGGTATTCGCACACGTCCCCGTAAAAACTACCTAGATTTGAAACAGGCCGCTCGTCTCTCGGATAGATCCGCATCCATTGCCGATAGGTTTCCACAGTTTTGTCATAGTCGACCGTGACGAAACTGTAGTACAGACCTTCAATGGAAAATCGCTTGCGGGCAGTGGCATGACTCCGCACCGCAAATGCCTTAATAAATAAGTTTCTCGCAAGTATTTCTTGTTGCGAGTTGCGATAAATGAGACCGAGGTCGAAGAGAGCGCTCGCGAAATCTGGGTCGAGTTTAGTGGCGTTTTCAAGCGCGGCAATCGCTTCGGCTGGTCCTTTCTCTTGTTTAATCCTAAGTCCCAAGGCCCACGCCTGAAGCGCTTCCAATGAAGAAGTTGTAGCCGTAGACAAGGGAGTGTTAAACTTCTGCACGCTGGCGAGAGATTCGCCAAGATGGGTTCGCAAGTCGCTCGCCGCTTTCTCAAGCGCATCCAGAACTTTCTCTTCATTCGGCGCAATGGATTGTTCCCGCGCCAATGTCTTGCCGCTCATGCAGTCTGTAGCTTCCAGAGCGAGGGCGAACTCACTGCCTTGTTTGCTAATCGACCCGACCAAATACGCTCGGCTGCCAACCTGCTGGCCTAGCGGACGTACTAGTTGCAGGGTGAAAGGCGCATTTTTGTTTAAGAAGGGCGACTCCTCCAGCGCTGTCCTCACGGCCTCTTTCAGCGAATCATCAAAGTCTCCGTCCTTCGTGCTGTTAGTAAAAGAAACCAACAGAATCTTATTCTGGGGACTGAGGGTACTAGCGCTAGAAGGGCTCGCGCCAACCAGGGCTTGCCCGCACAGCGCTGTGGCAGTCATCAGTGCCGGCAAGTAATTGAAAAGTCGCGAGATCAAGATCTGAAAAAGTTCACACGAAGACAAACTCTTGTCTCGCTCTTTTGTATTAAAGCTTGTTCGCGTACTTGTCCGCGAATAACGCCGGCTGGCCTCCGGTGTGCAGGAACAACACCGTCTCGCCATTTTTGAAAAATTTCTGGCGAATCAGATCGATCATACCGGCCGCGGCGCGCCCGGTATAGACGGGATCCAACAAAAGACCTTCATGCTTCGCAAACAAATGGATCGCTTCGCGTTCCGATTCGGTTAACACGCCGTAGCCTGCTTCACAGTAATCAGCATTTGCCAAAACCTCACCGGGCGTGAACTCAAGTCGGTTACCAAGCTTTTCGCTGGCTGACGATGCCAGCTCCGAGACGTGGGTCTTCAACCATTCTTCCGATTCATCAACACTAATTCCCAAGACTTTGCCTTTATATCCAAACAAGCGCTGACCGGCCATGAGTCCAGCGTGCGTTCCGCCTGACGAAGTCGCAAACACGATCCAATCCGCTTCGATCCCTTGCTCCATCAACTCTTTCATCGCGAATGCGTATCCCAAAGCTCCGGTGGGACTCGATCCGCCATACGGAACGAGATAAGGTTTCATTCCCTTTTCGGCAGCACGATCGAATGTCTGCTGAAGAATTTTGTCGCGATCCTTCCGATCTGGAGCATGCACGACTTGCGCTCCAAACAACTGATCAAGCAATAGATTTGCCGAAGGCTGCTCCGACACCTCCCCGGTTAATACCAGAATACACTTAAAGCCAAATCGAGCGGCGGCCGCTGCGGTCTGACGGCAGTGATTGGATTGCAACGCTCCACCGGTGATTAAGGTTTGTGCGCCCTGATCACGCGCTTCTGCCACCAGAAATTCCAATTTGCGAGTTTTGTTGCCGCCAAAGGCAAGCCCGGTTTGATCGTCTCGCTTAATCAACAAACGTGGCCCGCCCAAAGCTTGACGAAGCCGCGGGAGTTCTTCCACCGGTGTCGGAAGAAGAGCAAAACGTAATCGTGCAATCGCCATCAACTTCGAATTCTCGCCACATCAATAAATGAGCTAACGCGAACGCGCATTCAGAGAAACTTAACGAGCGCGTCGGTCGTTTCCTTTGGCCGCTCTTCCAGGATCCAATGGCCAGTATCTTTTAAGACTACGACCGTAACATCGGCCGCGACTAACTTCATTTGTTGTGCAAGTTCGTTCCCGTTCGCCTTGTCGCCGCCGATCGATAACACCGGTATCGTCAACTTTGTCTGCGAGAGCTGCGCGAAATCTTTCGCCAGTTGTGGCCACGATGCAAAGTAAGTCCAAGCCGCACGCATCCGCCCTGGTCGCGAGTAAGCCTCTGTATACGCCTTGCGATCCCCTTCTGGAATCGAGCGCGTTTTATCGGCGGCGAAAACATTCCAGAAATACTCGAAGTAAGCGCGCTCCCGCCCCTTCACTAACGCCTCCGGGTAGTCGCCATTGAACCGAAAATGCCAAAGGTTTGGATTATTATAGATTGCCTCCCATCCGGGCACGCCCGGTAGAAATGCATCCATTACCGCCAGCTTCTCTGTCTCGGCTGGGAATTGCGTCGCATACGCGTAGGCAACCATGAGACCGATATCGTGTCCGACGACGCGCGCTTTCTCGATACCTAGCGAATGGACGAGGCCGTGGATGCGGGTCGCCGAACTCAATATGTCGATCCCCCGCTCGCGAAAATTTTCGGAGTTGTCCGCCGGAATCGAAGAATCGCCGATGCCTGGTAAGTCCGGCGCGATGACAGTAAATCTCTGCGCCAGCAGCGGAATGATTGGTCGCCACATCCGCGAAGTTTCGGCGAATCCGTGCAACAGAATCACAGCGGGCCCATGGCCGGCGGTCAGGTAATGCAATCGCACATTATCGATCGACGCGTCGCGCGGAGCGATCGTCTCCGGTTCGGCTTGAACGGAGCTAATCGCGATAAGAACCGCGCTGAAAACAAATGAGAACGTGCGCATGCGGACAAGTATCGCGTCCGCTTGCCTCTTGCCGAGTTTTTTTGTAGCGCCTGCGACTCTCTGTCTTTTCTATTTAGCCGCTTCGCGAGCTCGAATTCGAAATTCTGTTCGCTAGTTTCGGACAGACGTTCGTCGACTCGATTGCTTGCTCCTCAGCAAAGGTTACGAGTTATGTATGAAGATGATTAAACGCGACGAGTTGCCTTTCCTCGGGCTTTCTAATGAATTCGTTGGAAAAGAGCACGGCGTCGGCAACTCCATTTTCTTCGTCACCGCTTCGCCGGGTCAATCTGTCAGGCTTCATCGGCATGACTACGATGAGTTGATCCTGGTGCAG
>QHNB01000023.1 GCA_003217965.1 Verrucomicrobiota bacterium
CCTTCTCACCGCGAATCAAATAGATGCAGCGCTCAACTTGAAGAGACAATGCTTCCGATTCGGCTGTCGTCATTGAGCACTGCATCCAACCGCGCGAACTTCGCGGCACTCGCGCTCGGCAACAATCCAATCGAGTCGTTCGAGAATATCCTCGAGCAGCCCCCGTTGCGATCCGAACATGTATCGCAACGCTCGCCTCCGTCCTAAGCGACGCCACACCGCTTCGTCTTCATTGAAACGACGGACAAGCTTATGAACATCACAGTTCGAGTTCATGATTGTAATTTATCACATTCGAGAATTGAAAGAGATGACAAAGATTCCAGTGCGGTTTGCTGGGGCACAGCGACAAAAAACGCCTACGCCTTATTCCTTCGATTCCGGAACCGCCTTCTCGGTGGCTTTGAAGCCGATCTTCGAATGCGTCCCGTCGCAAAACGGTTTCTCGGTGGAAGCGCCGCAGCGGCAGAGTGCCATTCGTTTTTCGACTGGAAACTTGATTCCGGCGGCGTCGATCAACTCCACTTCGCCCGTGACGATGTAAGGGCCGTTCTTGATTGTCTCGATCTTTACGTGAGCCATAGGTGAAGTGTAAATGAGATGGACCGTGTTGTCCTCAACGCGATGTCAAGGTGGAACGCGTTCTCCGAACGTGTTGGCAAATCATGCGCCAGAGGCGCGGTTATTTTGGCATCGTCTTCGGAGAAGCCGATCCACCTCGATTTGTAGCGCGTTTCAGCGGAATGTGAGCGCCATGCATTGGAAAATTTTCGCACTCAGCCTTGGTCTGACAGCTTCAGTATTCGCGCAAAACGCCAAGCATCCATTCACGTTCGAAGACATGATGAAAATGAAGCGTGTCGGCGCGCCAGTACCGTCGCCGGACGGCAAATGGGTCGTGTTCGATTGCGTAGACGTCGATCTGGAA
>QHNB01000024.1:0-3796 GCA_003217965.1 Verrucomicrobiota bacterium
GACGGAAAGAACATCGTGTTCGTGTCGGCGGTTTATCCCGATTGCAAAGATGATGCCTGCAACAAGCGGCGCGACGAAGAGCTGAAGAACAGCAAAGTAAAAGCAAAAATCTTCACGAGACTTCTATATCGCCATTGGAACGCGTTCACTGAGTTCAAGCGTAGTCATCTGTTCGTTCTCCCGGCTGATTCCGACGCTTCTTCAACCGCCAGTCGGGCTCCGACCGATCTGACACCGGGCGATCACGACGTGCCGCCGTTCAATCTTGGGGGTCAGGATATGTATGCGATTTCGCCCGATGGGCAGGAGCTCGCTTACACCAGCAACATCGACGAAGTCGAGGCGACCAGCACCAACAACGAAATTTTCATCGTGCCGATGACCGGCGGCACACCGAAGAAAATTTCGACCAGTCCCGGCAACGACAATACACCACTGTATTCGCCCGATGGTCATCACATTGCGTGGCGGTCGATGGCCCGACCAGGATTCGAAGCCGATAAAGAGACGCTTGTCATTTATCAGCGACAACTTGGCCAATCGCGAAAACTGGCGGCTGATTGGGACCGATCAGTCACAAGTTTCGCGTGGTTGCCGGACTCCAAGACGATTATCCTGAGCGCTGAAGATCGCGGCGAATCGCCACTTTACTCGCTTGCTCTTGACGCCAGCCAGCCGACGGACCTTGTGCGCCTCCATGCTGATGATCTGACATTTGGCGCGAGCACTCAGCTGTTTTTCACGCGCATGTCGATCAGCTCGCCAAACGAGATCTGGTGCACTGACGTTGCAAAGAAAACTCAGCCAATCGCCATCACCCATTTGAATGACACGCTTCTGTCGCAGATCGATATGCAGCCGCTGGAGTCGTTCACGTTTAGAGGCGCGAACAACGACGCCGTGCAGGGATTCATTATCAAACCGCCAGGATTGGATCCCGCGAAGAAATATCCGCTGAAGTTTTTGATTCATGGGGGCCCGCAGGGCGCATGGGGAAATGAGTGGACGTATCGCTGGAACGCGGAGTTGTTCGCGGCGAATGGGTACGTGGTGGTGATGATCAACTTTCACGGCTCGACCGGTTACGGTCAGAAGTTTACCGATTCGATCAGCGGCGATTGGGGCGGCAAACCGTATATCGACCTGATGAAAGGTTTAGACTACGTCGAGAAGACCTATCCGTTCATTGATAAAACGCGCGAGGCAGCCTTGGGCGCGAGCTATGGCGGTTACATGGCGAACTGGCTTCTCGGCCACACTAATCGCTTCAAATGCATTGTGTCGCACGACGGAATGTTCAACGCCGAGTCGGCCTACAGCACGACCGAGGAACTCTGGTTTCCGGAATGGGAATTCCGAGGTCCGCCCTGGCAACAACGCGAGCTTTACCGGAAATCTTCGCCACATTTGTTCGCTGATAAGTTCAAAACACCGACCCTGGTCGTGCATGGCCAGCTCGATTACCGGCTCGATGTCAGCGAAGGTTTCCAGCTTTTCACCACGCTCCAGCGGCTGAAGATCCCGTCCAAAATGCTTTATTTCCCTGATGAAGGTCACTGGGTGCTCAAGGCGCAAAACTCGCAGCTCTGGTACAAGACCGTGAACGACTGGGTCGATCAGTGGTGCAAAAGGTAGGGCGATTGAGCCAATCGCCCGGCAATGAGGGTTACCCATGATTAGGCGGTTCGGTGAACCGCCCCTACCAGCAAACGCCAGCATCGGCCCGAAGCTCGTCGTGCGCGCTGTCCTCAGCGCAATCTTCGGCCGTTGAGAAAACGGGCGCTCAGCGCGGAGGCGCGCCCACAGTAGGCGACGGAGCGATTACCGCCGTCGCCGGCCGAAGGAATAACCGCGATGCGTCCGTCCACCGCCGATGGCCCGCTTGCCGCCTGCCGCGGAGTCCGGCTCGAACAAAATGGTGTAGATGTAGGGAAAATTCTCGAGCTTGAGTCGTGGAATTTTTTGTCCGATGAACCGCTCGATTGCCTGAAGTGCGGGCAGTTCTTCCCCATTCATCAAAGTGAACGCGTCGCCCACGTTTTGCGCGCGCCCGGTGCGGCCGATCCGGTGCACGTAATCTTCTGGATGCTCGGGCACGTCATAATTGATGACGTGACTGACGCCGGCGATATCGAGACCGCGGGCCGCGATGTCGGTAGCGACCATGACTTCATATTTGCCGCTCTTGAATCCTTCGAGCGCCTCGATCCGTTCGCGTTGCGTGCGATTCGAATGCAAGACCGCCACTGAATGGTTCCCCTGTTTCAATTTGTGTGCGATGCGATCGGCGCCGTGTTTGGTTCGCGAAAAAATGAGCGCGCTGTCAAAATTGGTTCGCTCGAGCAGCACCATGAGCAGATCAAATTTTTGTTCGGCCGCCGACGCGGCCAGGCGTTCGATTTCCGGCGGCAGTGTCGCGGAGAAAAGTAACGTCTGCCGGTCGTTTGAAATTTGCTGCACGATGCGGCGCACATCTGGCAAAAATCCCATATCGAGCATGCGATCGACTTCATCCAGCACCAGAATCTTGATATCGCGGAAGTGCATCGTGCCCTGTTCAAGGTGATCGAGCAGCCGCCCTGGCGTTGCGATCAAAACATCAACGCCACGCTTCAAGTCCTCGCGCTGCTTGCCATAGCCAACACCACCGTGCACGACCGTCGCGCGCAAGTCGGTGAAACGTCCATAATCGCGAAACGCCGTCTCTACCTGTGCAGCCAGCTCTCGGGTCGGCTCGAGAACGAGACAGCGAAATTTTCCGTGATGACCAAGGAGTGTAAGAATGGGAAGAGCAAATGCCGCCGTTTTGCCAGTACCAGTTTGCGCGGTACCCACCAGGTCCTTGCCGGCAAGAACGATCGGAAAAGCTCGCAGCTGGATCGGGGTCGGCTCGGAAAAGCCCATTGCCTGCGCCCCGCGAACTACTTCCGGAGAAAGTCCAAAGTCGTTAAACGACACGATCGGAGATTAATGCCTCACACCAAGGAAGCAATGGACCACAAAGCTGTCGTTTCACGTCCATGTCTTTGAAAGCGAGGGCAGGGAATAGCTCTGGGCCCGCGAGTAAATAATCAGAGATGTCTCCCGCCCCGGCGGGTAAACTGTTTCGCTCGAGCCGCCAGAGGACCGATTCGCCGTGGCGAACATGACAAGACATCTGACAAAAATTTTCGTTCTCGCCGACACGCACAATCACTTGCCACCAAACGTCCTGGCGCTTGCGAGGGGTGTAGATGAGATTTGGCACTTGGGCGATGTTTGTGCTCCGACATTACTGGATGAGCTAAGATTGATTGGACCGCCGGTAACGGTAGTGCGCGGGAACTGCGACAGCGAAATTGCGTGGCCGACGGCTCTTGATCTCGTCCGACAGGACGTGCGGTTTCGTATGCAACATATTCCGCCTCCGCCGCACCGGCCACCGAAAGATTGCGATGTTTTTCTGCACGGTCACACACACGTTCCGCGCGATGACGTGATTGGCGGTGTTCGCTTCTTGAATCCGGGCTGCGTTACAAGACCGAATCGAGGCGCGCCAGCCAGTATTGCTTATCTCGAATTCAAAAGAGAAAAGGAATTCGATTGGCGAGTGGTTCGAATTCGTTAACCAATTACTCGTTCCGCAGAACGGCAATGGGGTCAGTCCGGCAGGCGCGTGCTGCCGGAACCCAGCAGGCTATAAACGTAGCAAGGAATAGGAACGCAGAGACAAGGAGATAAGTTCCGGGCTCGGCAGGATTCACTTCAAATAGCACCTGGCGCAAGACGATCGCAGCGAAAACAGCTCCGAGCAGGC
>QHNB01000024.1:3812-13887 GCA_003217965.1 Verrucomicrobiota bacterium
CGCAGCGCAATTTCCCGCAAGCGGCGCAACGCGGTGTAGGAAATGACCCCGTACAAACCGATTGTGGCCAGCAAAAGCGCAAGGCCGGCGAAAACCGACAACAACAGTGCCAGTAGACGCTGCGTCGCCCAGGTTTCGGCGACACGTTCAGACATAGTCCGGATCTCGTAGACGGGCTGACGAGAATCAATTTCTGTGACGATTTGCTGCAATTTTTTTTCAAAGCTGGCCGGGGGGGCCGCAGTTCGGACAAGCAAAACCAGATTGCGGCGTTCTACCTGACGCAGCGGAAAATAAACGACTGGGAGCGCCTCGTTTTCATTGGCGCCATGGAATTTCATTCGCGCGACCACGCCGACGATTTGAAACCAGCGATTATCTTTGCCTGAGCCGTCCGGATCCATCGCGAGGCGCTTGCCGATCGGATCCTCCCCGGAGAAATACCTTTCGGCCAGGGTTTGGTCGATCATGACGACACGAGGCGCATCTTTAGTGTCATGTTCGTTGAAGTTGCGTCCACGCAAGAGGGTTGATTTGAAAGTGCCCAGGTAATCACCATCGATGACCTCGCTGTCGGCATTGGGCTCCTGCCCCGGAGCGACCGTAAGGCCTTCGCGCACGAAACTGATCTGCCACGTCGCCAGCATGGGTGGGTTCGCTCCAATCGCTACTCGCTCCGTCCCGGGCAAGGCCGCCACCTTGTCGATTAAGGTCTGCGCAAAGCTGATCACCTTCGGATATTCGGGATAACCAGAATACGGCAAATCAATCTTAGCCGTCATGACACCGCGCGGCTCAAACCCCAGATTGAGGGATTGAAGTCGGGCAAAGCTCTTCAGAACCAGTCCGGCCGAGCTAAGCAAGATGAGAGTCAACGCCACGTCTGCTACGACTAACCAATCGCGGATACGGCGGGTTGAGATCGTATCAGAGCTGCCATGCGCTCCAGCTTGCAAATTCGATCGAATATCCGCACGCGATGCCTGCCAAGCCGGCCACAATCCGAAAAGCACACTCGTAATCGACCCGAGTAAGAGGGTGAAACCGAGGATGCGGCCATCAAAAGCAATCTCGCGAAATCGGGCGACATCAGGGGGCGCCAAAATACGCAAGAGATCGCGACTCCAAAGCGCGATCAGAAAACCGAACAGCCCGCCGAGCGTGGCGATCATCAAGCTCTCAATTAACAATTGACGAACTATCTGCCCTCGTCGAGCTCCGACGGCGGCGCGTATGGCAAACTCACGTGCTCGCGTAGCACTTCGGGCTCCGAAAAGGTTGGCCAGATTAGCACAGGCAATCAAGAGAACGAGAGCAACCGCGGCCAGGAGAAATGCCAGATTGAGCCGGTATTTTCCTACAATGCTCTCAAGGAGCGGCGTGACCGTCACGGTCGTGTTGGTATTGCTCTCTGGGTATGTTTTCTCCAGCCGTGCCGCGATCGCCTTCATTTCGGCGCGCGCCTGATCGAGCGTCACGCCGGGTTTAAGCCGTCCCCAGGCGAAGAGCCAAGGATGAATTATCCGGTTCTCCCATACGCCATTGCCGACGCGACGCATTAGTGGAAACCACACATCCGCATCTGCCGGAGAGGTCATTTGCGGCGGCATCACGCCGATGATGGTAGCGCGACGATTGTAAAAAGTGACATCGCGACCGATCACAGCCGGATCGCGCTGAAACACGCGCGTCCAGAGCCGGTCGCTGATGAGGGCAAGGAATGGACCACCAGGTTTGTCTTCTTCCTCGGTGAAGGCGCGGCCAAGCTCCGGCGCGATTCCGAGTACTTTAAAAAAGTTCGCGGTCACAACTGCGCCGGAAACCATTTCCGGATTGCGCCCCGGAATGTCGCTGAGCGGGTAAGCCTCGCGTCGACTCAGCGCGAGATTCTCAAAGACTGTGTTGTCATGTCGCCAATCGAGATAATCTGGTAATGACACGGAGAATGCTGGAGCCGCCGGGCTGGTTCGATCTGCATCGCCCAGGAACATGATTCGATCCGGCTGCGGATAGGGCAAGGGCCGGAGCAGCACAGCGTTGACGACGCTGAAAATGGAAGTGTTTGCGCCGATGCCGAGCGCGAGAGTTAGAATCGCGATCGCGGTGAATCCGGGCTGTTTAGATAACATTCGCGCGGCAAAGCGGATCTCTTGTAACAACGAGCCCATTTTGAAACTACTCCGCTCGCAACGCGATGATCGGATCAACTGTGCTAGCCCGCCGGGCCGGAAACCATGCCGCAAGGAAAGCAACGAGCGCAATTAAGACAATCACGCCACTAAAGGTGAGCGGGTCCCATGCGTCGACACCGAAAAGCAGACTTTGCAAGAGCCGGGTCATCGCGAACGCGCCGGAAAGGCCCACCACAACACTGATCGCGACGAGGCCCATGGCCTGGCCGACAACTAGTCGGAAGATCGAAGACTGCGCCGCGCCAAGCGCGATGCGGATGCCGATCTCATTTGTCCGCTGCGCAACCGAGTAAGCCATGACACCATAAATTCCAATTGCCGTCAGCACCAGGGCGGTGACGGCAAAAATCGAAAGCAGGAGCGCGTTAAAACGTGGTCGCGCCAGCGAGGTGGAGACGTATTCGTCAAAAGTGCGCACGTTGGTTAGCGGAACGGAATTGTCGAGCGCAGCCAGTTCCCCGCGTACCTGAGAGGTGACGGCGCTGGGATTGGCGACATTCGTCCTGACGACCAGCGACACGATATTGAGTGGGATCTGGCGATGCGGGAGATACATCTCGGGCTGATCCTCACTTTCGAGTGAGCGGTATTTTACATTTCCGACCACGCCGACAATTTCGCGTATCTTCGGATCATTGTTGTCCGCGCTCCAGCTGGGCATGATCCGTTTCCCGATGGCGTTCTGCCCCGGGAAATATTTCTGCGCGAAACGCTCATTCACGATTGCGACCGGCGCGGAGTTGTATCGATCGCGCTCGTCGAAAGCACGCCCCTGTCGCACCGGAATGCCCATGGTGTGGAAATAATCGGTCCCGACAATGCGCACCGGCTCGATCGGGCGTTGTCCTTGCGGCAGAGGCCGCTCCTCGATATCTACCCAGCTCCCAAAGTTGCTCCCGCTCAAAGGCAATGGCGTAATCGTGCTAGCCGATTTCACTCCGGGCTGCGCACGAATGCGCATAAGAAGCTGGTCGAAGAAGGCGTTGATCATGTCGTTTTTCGGATAAGCCGTCGCAGGCAATGAACAACGCGCTGTCAGAAGCCGTTCCGTCTGCACGCCGCTCGGGACGCGACCAAGGCGAGCAAAAGTTTGGATCAGCAGGCTGGCGCAGATCAGCAACACGAGTGCGACTGCAACTTCCGCCATCACCAGGCCGTTACGGAGTCGGCCTTTAGCTTCGCCGCCGCTGCTCGTTCGCATCCCGGACTTGAGAGAGGTATTCAGATCGACTCGTGACGCCTGCCAAGCGGGAACAACTCCGAACAGCAATGCCGTGGCCACCGATACGAGCAGAGTGAAGCCGAGGACAGCGCCGTCCAATCGGATTTCGCTTATGCGTGGAATGTTTTGCGGGACTGTTTTGATAAGCGCCTCGGTTCCGGCTTCGCCAATGAGCAATCCAAGGATGCCGCCGGAGCCCGCGAGGAGCAGAGTCTCAGTCAACAATTGGCGAACAATACGTGGTCGACTCGCGCCCAGAGCTGCGCGCAGAGCGATCTCTTTCTCTCTCACGGTGGCGCGCGCGAGGAGTAGGTTCGCGATATTAGCATTCGCGATCAGGAGAACGCAGATAACTGCGGCGAACAAGACGTAAACGGCGGTGCGCACATCACCAATCAATTGCTCGCGCAATGGTTTGAGCGCGACGCCGTAGTAGGAGTTTGTGTCCGGATACTGCCTCTCGAGCTTGGCTGCGATGGTGCAGAGATCAGTCTGCGCTTGCCGAATCGTAACGCCAGCTTTGAGGCGGGCGATGGCAAAGAGCGAGTGATCGCCCCGTTGTTCGGTCGCGGGCGTTGTACCGTCGGGGTTGACCGCGTCGCATGCGATCGTGATGTACAAATCGAGAGGATCGGCTTGGATCGGAAATTGAAACCCGGCGGGCATGACGCCGATGATGGTGTACTGCTGGCGATCAAGCTCGATGGTTTGGCCAAGGATATTTCTGTCGCCGCCGAACTGGGTTTGCCAGAGATCATGACTAAGAACGACCTTGAACCCACCCGGTCCGCCGCCGGCTTGCTCATCCACACGTCTGAAGCCGCGGCCGATCATTGGATTGATCCCCAGCACCTCGAAAAATTCAGCGCTTACCTTTAGGCTGCGCAGGCTCATTGCTCCGCTATTGCTGGTGAAGGCGACGTTTCGGTCCCGATACAAAGCCAGACCGTTGAGAGTGCGGTTCTGGTCGCGAATATCGAAGAAATCAGGGTAGGACAGCGCGCCCAGGCGATGTTGTTTTTGCCGCGTGTCGATGGTCCCAACCGCGATCACCTGCTCGGGCTGCGGAAAAGGGAGCGGCCTGAGCAGGACCGCGTTGACCACGCTGAAGATGGCGGTGTTCCCGCCGATGCCGAGCGCGAGCGTCAGCACGGCGATGATCGCGAAGCCGGGTTGTTTTAGTAACATCCGCGAAGCAAACCGGACGTCCTGGAGTAGTGCGCTCATTTGAAACCTACTGCGTCCGCAAGGCGATGACCGGGTCGACTCCGCTGGCCCGGCGGGCGGGCCACCAGCAAGCGATGAACGCGACCGACTCGAGAAGCGCCATTACCGATAAAATGGCGATCGGATCCGTTGCGCCAATGCCGTAGAGCAGGCTGCCAAGTAAACGGCGCATCGCGAAAACCGAGGCGATGCCAAGCACCACGCCGAGAGCGACAAGGCGCATACCTTCTCCGAAAATGAGCCGCAAAACATCACTTCGTCGAGCTCCGAGCGCGAGGCGAATGCCGATTTCATGCGTGCGTTGCGCTACCGTATAGCTCATGACCCCGAAGATCCCGGCAGCAGCAAGGAGCAATGCGACGGCAGAAAACAAGCTGACCAGTACCGCGTTGAACCGCGGTTGCGCGATCGAAGAGAAAACGTAGTCGCTGAGCAAACGGGGCCGATAAAGTGGGACATCTTTGTCGAGCTCGGCCACGGCGTTGTGCAATGCGGCCGTGATCGAACGCGGGTCATTTTGCGTTCGCACGAATAACGACATTGCCGGCGCGGCAAACTGCTGGTGCGGGACATAGATTTGCGGCTTTGGATTCGCACTCAGGCTGATCAGGCGGGAATCGCCGACCACGCCAACGATCTGGCGTACTGGAGGATCACCAGGTGTGACCGAACCGTCCGGAGTGATGCGTTTACCGATGGGATCTTGGCCCGGAAAAAATTCGCGTGCGAAGCTTTCGTTCACGATTGCCACCGGTGCTGCCTTGATGTCGTCGCGCGCGGTAAAATCGCGGCCACGGAGAAGTGGTACGCGCAAGGTTGTGAAATAATCGAACCCAACCGCGTTTACTTGGGCGACGGGACGCTGTGCTTTCGGTACTGGGCGCTCTTGAATTTCGAAGTTAAACGTAATCTCGCTGCCACTAAGTGGAATCCACCAGGCCACGCTGGCATCTCGGACGCCAGGCAAGGTTGCAATGCGCGCGAGCAGTCTGGTATAGAAGTCGGCCACTTGTTGCGGCTTTCCATAGCGTTCGTCAGGCAACGCAAGACGCGCCGTCATGATATTGGTCGGATCAAAGCCGGGCCGGACCTTCTGTAAACGCAGGAAACTGGAAACCAACAATCCGGCAGTCGCGAGCAAAACCACCGCAAGCAGAATCTCCAAAACAACGAGTGCGGCGCGCGTGCGACGGCTACGACTGCCTTCACTGGACCCGCGCGCGGCATCGTTCAATGTACCGGCGAGATTTGGATGCGAGGCTCGCCAGGCCGGCAAAAGCCCAGCCATTGCCCCGACGCCGAGACTGACGATCGCCGTGAAGAGGAGAACGCGAAGATCCGGCGAAAGCTGATCGATCCGCGGAATTTCTGCAGGCAAAAAACTTTTGAGCGAATCAAGTCCCCAAACTGCGATCAACAGGCCGGCGAGGCCGCCGAGGATTCCGAGCAACGCGCTTTCCGTCAGTAGCTGTTTTACAATTTGCCAACGACCGGCCCCGAGCGCGGCACGAATGCTAATTTCTTTCTGGCGCGAAAGAGCGCGCGCCAAAAGCAAGCTCGCGACGTTGACGCAGGCGACAAGCAAGACACAACCAGCCATGGCGCTCAGCATGAGCAGCGCTGTGTGCGCCTCGGCGACCATCGCGTCCACCAGCGGCAGGACTTTCACCGCTACGTTCGTGTTGGAGTCCGGATATTGCCGACGCAAGGTTGCATCGATCGTATCGATGTTCGCTTGTGCTTGCTTGATGGATTGGTTGGGCTTGAGCCGCGCGATACACTGGAGAAAATCGTTGCCGCGCTGCTCCGTCATCGGTTGTGCGCCGTTTTTCGATTCGCGTAAAATCGACAGGCTCGTCCAAAGCTCGGGTCCGAAGGGGGCGATCGGAAAGGAAAATATTGCCGGCATCACGCCTACGACTTGAAATTGTTCGTCGTCGAGCGTGAGCGACTTCCCAATAATTGTTGGATCGCCACCGAAGCGGCGTTGCCACAAGCCGTGGCTCAGAACGACGACGCGCGTCCCAGGTTCGTCTTCATTTGGCAGAAAGACGCGGCCAAGCAACGGTTGGACCCCAAGCAGTGGGAATAAATCGGCTGAAACCAGTCCGCCCTGGATATGCGTTGCCTCTTTTCCGTCAGTCAGGGTGAGACTTTGATGAGTATAAACGGCGACGCGCTCGAATACTCGATTCTGCGCGCACCAATCGAGGAAATCTGGATAGGAACAGGTCGATTTGTCGTTCACGTTGTCCGCGCCGATGCGCATGTCGTAAGGCGCAAGCGCCACGATTTTTTCCGGTTCCTTGAACGGCAACGGACGCAGGAGCACCGCATTCAGGACACTGAAGACCGCGGTGTTCGCGCCAATACCAAGTGCAAATGTGATGATAATGATGGCGGCAAAGGCTGGCTGCTTTGCCAGCGTGCGCAGCGCATAGCGAATATTTTGAGTCACGGCGCGGGGATTATTCCGAGCGTAAGGCGATGATCGGATCGACCCGCGTGGCCCGCTGCGCCGGGAACCAGCAAGCAACAAGCGCGACTGCGGATAACGCGAACAGAGCAAAACTTAACGCCGGCAAATCCCAACTGCCGACGCCGTAGAGCATGCTGGCAAGGCCGCGACCGGCCCCGAGAGCGCCGAGCAACCCAATCCCAAGTCCAGTGCAAACCATTACCATTCCCTGACCAAGAACAAGGCGGAACACATCGACGCGATTGGCACCGAGAGCGAGCCGAATACCGAGCTCGCGGGTCCGCTGCGTCACGGTTAGGGCCATCACGCCGTAGAGGCCGACACTGGCCAGCACAAGCGCAAGCGCAGCGAAAGCGCCCAGCAGCGACATCAGCATTCGGCGGGTGCCGAGGCTCTTCGCCACATCTTTTTCCATGGTCGAAACCGAGGAAATAGCTTGATCAGGATCGAGCGCTTGCAATTCGCACTTTATCGCCGGAACCAGCGGGAGTGGATCGCCGGAGGCAACACGGACGAGGAGACTGGTGCGGCGTTCCGGCGATTGGGCAAGGCAATAGTACATCTCTACCATGTTGAGTTTCTCGGAATTATCCTCTCCAGGCGCTTCATTGCGCGTTCTCGGCACAATTCCAATTACTGTGACAGGCGGGGGCGGTTTCGCTTCTGATTGGGTGTCGTCGATTTGTTGGCCGATGGCGTCTTTACCTGGAAAATAACGGCGAGCGAAACTTTCATCGATAATGACTGAATGCGCCTGATTTGGCCGATCAGTGGCATCGAAATTCCGGCCGCGTAGAATTGGCATTCCCAGTACTTCAAAAAAGCCAGGAGTAACAGCAGAGATTTCCGCCGAAGGCTCACTGCCGGGTGGCGTGGGCGGCGTTCCGGTAAGATGGAAATAACTGTCGTTCTCCGTGTCATCAAAAGGAACATTGTTGCCGAGGGCAGCAGCTCTTACTCCCGGCAACGCACGTACGCGCTCGACCAGCTGAGCATGGAAGGCGGCGACTTTCTCGTCAGTGTCGTAACGCGCCTTTGGCAGAGATATCAGAAGTGTAAGAACGTTGTGCGGATTAAAACCGATGGGCGTTTGCTGGGCGTTGCGGAAACTTTTGAGTGTCAGGCCGGCGGCCGCGAGCAAAAGCAACGCCAAGGCGACTTGCGCGATGACCAACCCCGCCCGGGCGCGTTGCCGTTGAATGCCGTCGCTCGTTCCGCGTCCTCCCTCATGCAAAGCTAATGTGAACGACGCGTTGCCCGAAACACGCAACGCTGGCCAGAGTCCTACGAGCATTCCAGCGCCGACCGCGATTGCAGCCGTGAACGCCAGGACCATTAGATCGACCCGGGTTTCTTGGAACCGTGCGACATTTGCCGGAGCAATTGCCTTGATTGCATCCAAGCCCCACAAGGCAAAGAGCACCCCAGCGCTACCG
The DNA here is from genome assembly GCA_003217965.1 of Verrucomicrobiota bacterium. Taxonomy (GTDB): domain Bacteria; phylum Verrucomicrobiota; class Verrucomicrobiia; order Chthoniobacterales; family UBA10450; genus AV69. The sequence continues at coordinate 12,369 of QHNB01000024.1, forward strand.
CCTAGAAGAGCGAGAATGGCGCTCTCGACAAAAACCTGCATGGCCAATCGGGTACGACTCGCCCCCAAGGCCGCGCGCACGGCAAGCTCGCGCTCTCGTGCGAGCGCTCGGGCCAACTGCAGATTGGCGACATTTGCGCATGCAATCAATAGCACGCACCCAACCGCAGCAAGTAAAAGAGCAACTCCATGCTTGTAGTCTCTTACTATGGACTCGAGATAGATCAGCGCCTCGATCCGACGGCCAGTATTGGTGTCGGGATAGCGCCGCTCCAGTTCGGCCGCGATGTTATTAAGATCGGCCGTGGCTTGGGCCAGCGTCACGCCGGGCTTGAGCCGAGCCAGAACGGAGAAGCCCTGATGATTGCCGCGGTTAAGAAGGCTTTTGTCGGCCGGTAGCTCACTGACTGGAACATAAACCTGAGTCTTTCGCGGAATTTGTACTTGTGACGGTAAAACACCGATTACTTCGCGTGGCACACCATCGACCGTAATTTGCTGACCGATCATGCCAGCGGAACCGCCGAAACGTCGTTTCCACAATCCTTCCGAAATAAGGACGACTTTTCTGCTTCCAGGCAGGTCATCCGATTCCCTGAAATCCCGCCCGAGAAGTGGAGGAACGCCGAGAATCGATAAAAAATTGAAAGTGACCCGAGCGGCTATGACATGTTCGGGCTCATTATCGACACCCGTCCCGGATAAATTCGCGTCGCCCGAGCGATATAACGCTAAATCGGTGAAGCCGCGCTGATTGGCGCGCCAATCAAGATAATTTGGGTAGCCGACTGAGCCGGACGGGAAGACCGGGGTGCGTTCACGAATTCGCACCAACTGCTCTGGATGCGGATACGGCAGAGGCTGCAAAAGCAAGGCGTTGACGACACTGAAGATCGCCGTATTCGCGCCGATCCCGAGCGCTAGCGTCAGGACCGCGATCGCGGTGAACGCCGGCTGTTTTGCCAGAATCCGCAAGGCATAACGCAAATCCTGCAGCAACATTGCCTAATTCATCAGGCGACTGAACGAATGTCACACGTCAGCAGGGCCCGACTTGGCATGTTTCAGTCGTTGCCGCGGCAACGCTGGTGGGTACGACAACAGGTTGAATCGCGAATTGCCAAATCGAGAACACCGCGCTGAGTATGAACAAGGCGTAGATCACGGTTTCAAAGAAGGAGCGATTCTTGTCTTCGTTTTCAGATTCCACCACCAACTCGTAAGTTGATTTCAGGTTCGAGGTTTTCATAGGTTGCCCAGGCCTATTGCACCTCGCGTGCCAACAGATTCGCGCTCGTCAGAAGCGGCTCGGCCGCTGGTGATTAGAATATGCAGCGAGAAATTCGGCTCCGCAGAATCATTCCGCGGTTGGGAAACGTCCGTCCCGAAAATGGAACGGGCCCATTTCGTGGATTATATACTTGACACAACTTCACTCTTGACGTTGCGGGCCTGGAACCTACGCTCGTTGGAATGGCAAAAAGCGCATGGGCCGTGCTAGTGAGTTTTGCCATCACAGT
>QHNB01000264.1 GCA_003217965.1 Verrucomicrobiota bacterium
TTCGCCCGCGGCCAAGACCCGATCGTAGACCGAAACTGACTTGGAAAACTGGCGCTTGAGCACATAAGTGTCCGACAGAAGATTGTAGGCATTGGGATTACGTGGATCGAGCCTGACGGCAGTGCTGAAATCCCGCTCTGCTTCGGGCCAATGATTCTGTCGTCGATTAATGTAGCCGGACAGAATGAAAAGAGGCGTGCTATTCGGCAAGCCGCGGCGGGCGATTGCGAGTTCTTGTTGAGCGCCATCGTAATCGCCGCGACAACGAAAATAGTAGTCAGCCACGGCAAAATGCGCTTCGGCTGAATCGGGCTGGAGACGTAACGCAGCCTTGGCCGCTGCTTCAGCCAGGAGCAGGCGAGTCGGCGCCGGGTCGAGATCGAAGAAATAAAGAAGATCGTGCGCACGCGTGGCGTAGCAATAGGCGAGTACGAAATTGGGGTCACGACTCGTCGCTTCGCCCAGCGCTTGTAACGCTTTCAGCAACGCCGTTCGCACATCTTCAGCGTTTAAGTAGCTATCAACGATTTCCTTTCCCTGCTCATACAGCTCGAAGGCGACAAGGTCATGAGTAGGGCGGGTTTCGATTTCCGCCTTTTGCTCCGGTGAAAGCTTCGCCTGAAGCTGGTCGACAATCGATTGCGCCAACTCGCTTTGAATAGCGAACAAGTCAGCCGCCTTACGGTCGTAGGTTTCGGCCCAAATATGCGTGTCCGTGCGCGCATCAATCAACTCCGCGTTGATCCGAAGTCGATCAGAAGCGCGCTGGACTGAACCCTCCAGGATATAGGCAACACCGAGCTGTTGACCGATCTCGCGCAGGTTGCGGTTTACGCCGCTTTTATATTGGCGCACGCTGGTGTGGCTGATCACCTTTAAGTCGGAGACCTTCGCCAAATTCGTCAGGATTTGATCCTGCACGCCATCGGCGAAATAGCTGTTTTGCTTGTCGTCACTCAGGTTTTGAAAGGGCAATACCGCAATCGATTTTTTGGGAATTTGCAGGCCCGCCGCAAACGCCGGCACATGAGAAGAGGACGTTATTGGCGGAGCCATGCGACCGAGAAAAAAGAAAAGACCCAGCGCGATAGCCGCGATCAGGAGCAGCACAAAGCCGAGCTCGATCCTCCGCCATCGCCGTCCCGTTTCTCCCACCGTCCCCGCCGTAGCTTCCTTCAGCTTGGTCGGCACTTCCCGGTTTCCAACCTCGTCCGAGTACAGGTTTACCAAGCCAAGCCGACTTCCGTGTTTGACCTCGCATTCGCCAAGTTCGTGCAGATAAGGTCGCCAAACGCTGTAATTCTCCAGATCCTCGGCTATATGCCGCGAAAGCAGGATGTGCCCTGCGTCTCCACAATCCATGACCCGCTGCGCGATATTTATTCCGGCTCCGGCAATGTTCGATCGATCATTCACATCGGTGACGCCGCTGACCGGACCACTATGCATTCCCATCCGGACACGACAGATCGGATCACCTCGAAGCCATTTTGCGAGCTCGACGGCACAGCGAGCTGGAGCTTCAGGCGTTGTAAAAAAAGCCAGCGCCATTCCATCCCCTGTCGGAATCCGACAAAGCTTGCCTGCTTGTTCCGCTGCTCGAAAAGCCTCCGTCGCGCGAACGAGTTGATTCAACTCCGCCATGACTTCACGCTGATCGTCGACTAGCAATTGCGAATAACCGACGACGTCAATGAACAGAACATGTGCAATCTCCAATTCGATCTCAGTCTCATGTTCCGACATATGCGCTACAATTTAGACCATCATCTCGGCCGGCTCGTCAAAAAGACCAGCTTACAACACAAACTTTGTCAGGCTCTGGAGTCGCGATGCATTACGCAGACTATCCCATTCCCAACAATTTTTAGATCATTGATCGCAACGCTGTAGTGGGTGCTATCCACCGCCGCCTCTCCCATCTAAGCATCGCGGTATTCGTGAGAACGTTGCAAGTTGGATCAAAGCGCGCGTGCATGCGCCTGCGAGCTTACAACGTTGCTTTCCTTCAGCTCGGCGAAAAAACTGCGCAGGTTCACGAGCGGGTAGCGCTATTATAGCAGCTTCGGCGGCGGAGAGTTTCAACCCTATTGGTACACCGTTTTCGGTTCCGGCCCTGAGATCAATTTTTGAAACCGCGGGTCGTTTCGCAATGGATCCCACTCCCAATGCGTTCTCAGATCGGCGATGGTGATGCAGTTGTCGGCGTACTCGACCGCAAAAGGAGTCGTGAGAAGCCGCTCGATTTGCGATATGGCTTGATCCGGCTCGGCTGCCCGCGCATAGATCAGAGCAAGAAAAGCCTCCACTTCGGCGCCCTCGATCACGTCGCGGGAGATTGGTTTCAACTGCACGGCGCGACGTCCTTCTCGCAGCGCGTCCGCCTTTCTTCCCAGCAAAGC
>QHNB01000265.1 GCA_003217965.1 Verrucomicrobiota bacterium
CGCTCAGCCAGTGCGAGATAGTGCGCAAAGTGATGTGCGCGAACGTTCTCCTCTTCACCGGCTTGGACGAGCCGCTCTGCTGCGTACTGCCGTAACGTCTCGAGCAAGCGGTAACGCAGCTTCTCCTCATTCCGTTGCTCGATCGCGAGCAATGATTTGTCGACCAGCTGCTCGATGACATCGAGCGGATCGCCATCATCCCAGACCACTTCTGCCGCAGAGAGATCGAAGCCGCCAGCAAAGACAGAAAGTCTCCGAAACAGCGTCCGCTCCACCTCTGACAGCAAGTCGTAGCTCCAGTCGATGGTTGATCGCAGCGTTTGATGTCGTCCTTGGCCGCCGGTCAGTAAACGAAAACGATCGGACAGACGATCGCGAATTTCTCCCGGCGTCAGCGCCTTGGTCCGCGCCGCCGCCAGCTCGATCGCGAGAGGCACACCTTCCAGCGTGCGACAGATCTCCGCGATCGGCCCCGCATTCGCCGACGTCATGGTGAATCCAGGTCGCGCCGCCGCCGCGCGATCGATGAAGAGCTGGGACGCTTCGTAGCGCCCAACCTCATCGAGCGTTGCCGTGCTCTTCGGCATTGAGAGCGAGGGCACGCGCAATTTCACCTCACCGGCCAGGCCGAGTGGCTGCCGGCTGGTCGCGAGAATCCGAACACCCTCCCCGCTTCGAAGCAAACCCAGGACAGCGTCAGCGCATGCCTGGGCAACATGCTCGCAATTGTCGAGGATGATTAGCGTCTTTGTCCCTTCCAGATTTCGAATCAGCGCATCGATAGTAGCGACACCTTGTTCGCTCTTAATTCCAACTGCCACGGCGATGGCCTCGGTAACAAGCGATGCATCGGTCAGCGGAGCGAGATCGACAAAGCGCACACCGTCCGGAAACTGTTCCAGCAGGTCGGCTCCCACTTGGATGGCCAGCCGCGTCTTACCGCATCCGCCTGACCCGACCAGGGTAACCACCCGGTTCGAATCAAAAAGCGCCCGGATGTTCTGACGCTCATGTTCGCGTCCCACGAACGTAGTCAGTTGCACGGGCAAATTCTGGCGAAAATTACCAAGCGACTTAAGTGGCGGAAAATCGGAGCGCAGCTCAGGGTGCGTGAGCTGAAACACGTGTTCCATCTCGACGACGTCGCGCAACCGGTGCTGCCCGAGATCGATTAGCGAAGAATCGTTAGGCAACATCCCGCGCACAATTCCCGCCGTCACGCCGGAGAGTAGAATCTGTTCTCCGTGGGCGATGGCGCGGAGCCGCGCCGCCCGGTTCACGTGTGGGCCGCGATAGTCAGCGCCCGCTTCGCCGGTATGAATTGCCATCCGGACACGCATCGGAACGTGAGCCGGCCAGGATTGCGCGCGCAGCGCTCGCTGGATCTCGCAAGCAGCCGCGACTGCGTCGCTCGGGCGGGCAAAAACCGCAAAGACGCTATCGCCTTCGCCGCGTTCCAGAATGATAACGCCGTCGCGCGTTTCGACCTTGCGCGCCACGATCTCATCATGCCGCTTGAGCGCAGCCTGAGTTTCGGCTGGATGCGCTTCCCACGCCCGGGTTGATCCTTCCATGTCTGTGAACAGGAACGTGACGGTTCCGATCGGCCGGCTCCTCATTATGTGAGCTTATGAAAGCCTGGGAGTTGTCGCAATACCCTGAGTCACCACCCGCATGGGTTGTGCGGTAAGAGATCCGGTTTGTGTCAAAAGGGAAAGCCGACTCCTTTTTACCCAAAATCTCATGTCACTTGCCGATGACCAGCGATGACAGGGTGGTGACCCAACGAAGGGTGAAAAACTTGACGGCTTAAAGCCGTCAAGTTTGCGCGTCAGCGCCTTTGTTTGGTGGTGCTGTCGAACGACGCGCTTTTCGGGGCATCGCCGCTGCCAACTTTCTGAAAGATTCATCTCGCGCGCCAGAGCCTGCATTTCGGGATGAGTGAGACCGCGCGCGTCGGTGAAGACCGCGAGCGGATTGCCGCCTCAGCAGCGCTTCGGTTGCTCATCCGGTTCGCTCCGTTCTTACTTCATCCTTCTTACTTCTCACTTTCCTGAGGGGTAAAGACATCAAGCTGGACGAATTCGTAAGTGCGAACGGTCATAATCCAAAGAGAATGGCAATTAATAGCTGCGGGATCGAGCAGCTATCGCATCAACCGAAAGCGGCGCTTGGGAAAAAGTGAGAACTGACGCGTTTTGCTACACCAGACATAAGCGCTGCTTATAGCAGCCAGAGGTAATAAGTATTTCAACCAGAACCCTGCCTGCTGTTTTGTCTGGTATGCAAACATTAACCTTAAGCAGCAATGGTAGAGATGGTCAGCTGCTTGATAGGGAAATATCGAAGCGCTTGCGAGCGTTCCGATTCTTGAGCGAGCGCTTCGCTCAGCGCGAGCGGCCGAGTTATGCCGCCGAGTTTATCCTTTTCATACTGATCGTCCTCACCGCAACCTGGCCTTTGCTCTCACTCGCTCAGGCGATGAGCTTAAGCCGGTAAATTTGGAGCGGCCGCTGTTCTCAGCGGCGCTTTGTAGCGCTCGCGCGCTCTGCCGAGCGTCGCGGCTTCGGTCGCCACATTCGTCAGGGATCGGCGCGCGTTAATGTAGAAAAGCTGCCGCGGCTTCCTCGCGGAACACTGTGGCGGCTTTGCTCTCGGCCCGCAAAGGATTGCGCAGCAAGGTCA
>QHNB01000266.1 GCA_003217965.1 Verrucomicrobiota bacterium
CATTCTGAATTTCAGAATGTCAGTCGCCCAAACGAATTTAAATTCGGCGGTCATCCGCCTTCGGGCCGCTACGGCGCGACAACTAGGCCGCCGCTACAGGAAAGCGCATCCCATCGAAACGCCAATACCCGAACGCCTGCGTTGCTACAACTCCTGAGGCGCGCATCAGCGTTTTCCAACTTTTTGGCATTAAGGTTGCACTGTCCGGAGCGTGCAAAACGAGCGCCGGATTTTGATTGTCGATGATGAACCCTCCGTGGCCCAAGCGCTTTGCTACGTCCTCGATCACCCGGGTCGACAATTTGCTACCGCTTCTAATGGCCGAGAAGCACTTACGAAAATCGCATCAGAGCACTTCGACATTGTCATTACTGATCACAAAATGCCCCTCCTGTGCGGGCTGGACTTGGTCCGGCGACTTCGCGAACAAAATTTCGCCGGCAAGATCGTGGTGCTCTCAGCACATCTTTCCCCAGATAATGTCGAAGCTTATGCGGCGCTGGCAGTCGACGAAATGTTGCCGAAACCATTCGATTTAAGCCGCCTGCGTCGAACGATTAATAATCTCACCAGCTTAGAAGACGGCTGACACGCTTCCCATTGCTTTGGACGCCTCGTTCCGGGCGCGTTTCGGGAAATAGATTGCGACTTCAGGCGTTGGCCACAACCATAATTACTATAATGTCGGCATGTTAACTGCTCCAATTTGACTCCTTATGCAGGCCTTTTCTTCAGCTTCGACTGACCCCGTCTTACAGCTGATGACCGCCGCCTCGGTCTTTGCGCTCCTGGGGGCCTTTGGTCCCCGCCTCTGGCGTTATTGGCAGAAGCGCCGATTCCGCCGGCCATTCCATATTTGGGGTCTTTGGTAGCCCCAAAAAGGACGCGAGGAGCTCGTCCCTCCGTGCCGGCAGCGGCCTCTGAAGCGGCAGGAGTGTCGCCTGCGTTGCAGCGGGTTTGCAGCCGCCACGGGGCGCCTCTACAGAGCAAGGATCTGCAATTCGCGTTGCCGCTGAGACGGCGGTCTCTACAGTGGATGCGCTATGCCCTTCAAAGATATTACGCCGCCGAGTGGGGAAAAGATTTCGAGAAGTCAGACGGGCCTGACCGTGCCGGATCGACCGGTGCTTCCGTTTATTCGCGGTGATGGGACTGGACCGGATATTTGGGCGGCGAGTGTTCGCGTGTTTGATGCCGCGGTCGAAAAGGCTTATCGCGGAAAAAAGAAAGTAGCCTGGTTCGAGGTCTTCGCCGGCCAAACAGCAAAGGACAAGTTCGACACGTGGTTGCCCGACGACACAGTCGAAGCCTTTCGCGAATACCTGGTCGGCATCAAAGGACCGCTAACCACGCCGGTTGGCGGCGGCATTCGATCCTTAAATGTCGCGCTGCGGCAGTTGCTCGATCTCTACGTTTGTTTGCGACCGATCCAATATTTCCGGGGTGTCCCCTCGCCCGTAAAACACCCGGAAAAAGTAGACATGATTATTTTCCGCGAGAACACAGAAGACATTTACGCCGGGATTGAATATGCGGGCGGCACACCGGAAGCGAAGAAGATTCTCGATTTTCTGGCCAAAGAATTTCCGAAGCAGTTCCAGAAGATCCGGTTCGGAACAGAAGAAAAAGCGCGCGAGTTTTGGGCAAGCGTCGGCACGAAAGATTTTCCCAACGATGTGCGTGTCGGAATCGGGATCAAACCGGTGAGTTATTCCGGCACTGTGCGCTTGGTTCACAGTGCCATTAGCTACGCGATCCGGTTTAATCGAAAAAGCGTCACCCTGGTGCACAAAGGCAACATCATGAAATTCACCGAAGGTGCGTTTCGCGATTGGGGTTACGAAGTGGCAAAGCAATTCTTCGGCGCCGAAGAGATCGATGGCGGACCGTGGTGCAGAATTCAGAAAGGAAAACCCGGTGCCGGCATTATCATCAAGGACGCCATCGCAGATATCACCTTACAGCAAGTGCTGACGCGACCGGAAGATTTTGACGTCATCGCGACATTAAATTTAAACGGTGATTACCTGAGTGACGCGCTGGCGGCCCAGGTCGGGGGTATCGGTATCGCTCCCGGCGGAAATGTTAATTACATCACCGGGCATGCGGTCTTTGAAGCGACTCATGGTACCGCGCCGAAGTATGCCAACCAGGACAAAGTCAATCCAGGCTCGGTAATTCTTTCCGGGGAGATGATGTTTCGCTACATGGGCTGGACTGAAGTGGCCGATCTCATCATCAGGGGATTAAACGGCGCCATCGCCAGCAAACGCGTGACCTACGATTTCGCGCGGCTAATGGAAGGCGCGACCGAGATCAAATGCTCGCAATTCGGCGACAATGTGATCGAGCACATGTAGGGAGGAGCGGCGAACCGGAAGCCGCTCTTTGTCATGTCGAGCGAAGCCGAGACATCTCTCACTATTTTCGTCATCGACGCAATATCGCCATTCACCAACTTAAACAGGGCCAAAGTGGTTCTCCTGTAGGGGCAGGTTGTGCTGCCTACAAGTGCAGCCGACACGGCTGCCTCTACAACCCACGGGATCGGCGTCTCGACTGCATTCTTGTAGCGGCGGTCTGTGACCGTCGAAACTAAATCGAATTCCGGCGCTCACGGAGCGCCGCTACAGAAATCATGTTTATTGCAACGTCTCAGAGCCTGTCCTGAGCTTGCCGGCGTTGGCAAATTCGCGCATTTTCATCGAGGGGAATCGGAGTTAGTTGGAGGGTATGTGCCCTATTTTGCACATCGCTCGCGAATATCGATTGGGAACCGAGCGGCAACGGAATTGCTTTAATTGTAGGAGAAATCTCGAAAAACGGTTGAATACCAAACCTCAAGCTGCCGACAAAATCGACGGCGCTGATAGCGCCGGACTGTTTACGCC
>QHNB01000267.1 GCA_003217965.1 Verrucomicrobiota bacterium
CGAAGAATGCGTGCTGCAAACAATTGCAATGGAAATCGATTACGGGCCATTCCTGCGTGTTTTGCCGTTACCGGAGAACATCGATGTGGACCAAACGAAGGCTGAACAGCGTAACGGATTTCTCTGGATCACCCTTCCCTTGAAAAAATCATGAGCGCGGAATTACTTACCACTTTGCAATCCAGTCTAGACACTGGTCCTGCGTTACCGGGTGGCATTGGCGCGGCAATCGGAGAGCAAGTGGAGACGCCGCAAATCCCGGATGTTTTATCCATCCTGCCGCTGCGAGCTTTCGTTATTTTCCCGGGGACGGTGGCACCGTTGAATGTTCGCCGACCGGCGTCTATCAAGTTGCTCGATGAAACTTTGCCGCAGAGCAAAGTGATCGGTTTGGTTGCGCAGCGCGACGAAAGTAAGGAGGAGCCTCAGCCGCAGGACCTCTACGAAATTGGGTGTGCCGCGATCGTGCTCAAACTGTTGCGACAGGCCGATGATCATGTCATCGCCATTGTGCAGGGACTGCGGCGATTCGCGCTGCGCAAAATCGTTCTGACACATCCCTATTTGCGCGCTCAAATCGCGCTGCTCGGTTCGATTCAGCCGCCAGACAGTAAAGAATGGCAGGCGGCATTCCGAAATTTGCGCGACTCCGCGGGGCGGCTGCTGGAATTGACACCAGATGCCCCTGACCAGGCCAGCCTGATCGTGCGGAGCATCGAGAATCCGGAACAGCTCGTCGATTTTCTGGCGCCCAATCTGAACGTCGATGTCGCGCAAAAGCAGGCCATTCTGGAGGAGCTCGACGTCGAAAAACGCCTGCGGGCGGTGCAGACGCACATCTCATCGCAACTCGAGATCGCCCAGCTTCAGCAAAAACTTCAGAAAGATGTGCAGTCGCAATTTTCCGATGCACAGCGCCGGGCCTATTTGCGCGAGCAAATCAAGGCGATCCAGCGCGAACTGGGCGAAGGCGACACCGGTGTGGACGAGCAGCGTGAGCAATTGCGAGCTCGCTTGGACGCGGCCAAACCACCGGCTGAGGTCATGGCCCAGGCCGATCGGGAACTGAAGCGGCTGGAGTTTATTCCCCCGGCTAGCCCGGAATATTCCGTCATTGTCAGCTATGTCGAGACGATTGCGGAATTGCCCTGGTCGAAATTAAGCGAAGACAATCTCGATCTCAACGAAGCGCAAAAAGTTCTGGATCGTGACCATTACGATCTCGAGAAAGTGAAGCGCCGGCTGGTCGAATTTCTGGCCGTGCACAAACTGAACCCGCAAGGCCACGGCCCAATCCTCTGCTTTCTCGGTCCGCCTGGGGTTGGCAAAACGAGTTTGGGTCAATCGATTGCCGATGCCCTTGGACGGAAATTCGTGCGAATTAGTCTCGGCGGCATTCGCGATGAAGCGGAAATTCGCGGCCATCGCCGTACCTACATCGGTTCGATGCCCGGGCGAATTATTCAGGAACTGCGGCGTGCGGCTACACGGAATCCCGTTTTCATGCTCGATGAAATCGACAAGATCGGCGCCGATTTTCGCGGTGACCCGGCTAGCGCCTTACTCGAAGTGCTCGATCCGCGACAGAACAATGCGTTTGTCGATCGTTACCTGGACGTACCGTTCGATCTCTCGCAGGTCATTTTTATCGCGACGGCGAATTACGTCGACGGCATCCCCGAGCCGATGCGCGATCGCATGGAAGTGATTTCGCTTCCCGGTTACACCGAACGAGAGAAACTTGAAATCGGGAAAAGATATCTGATTCCGCGACAACTGGAGGAAAATGGGCTCAAACCCGAACAATGCGAATGGCAGGAAGAAGCGCTCCGGTTAATCATTAATGACTACACGCGCGAAGCCGGTGTTCGGGAATTGGAACGCCAGATCGGAGCAGTTTGTCGCGGAGTAGCAGCGCAAATTGCCCGGGGGGAACGCGGCCGGGTCACTGTCACGCCCCAATTAGTTGGCGAGATGATGGGACCGCCGCGTTACGTTCGCGAAACCAGGCTGCAAACTAGTAAACCGGGCGTCGTCACGGGACTCGCTTACACGCCGATGGGTGGCGAGATATTGCACATCGAAGCGACGCGTTATCCGGGCAAGGGGAACGTCACCCTGACCGGTCAAATCGGCAACGTGATGAAGGAATCTGTGCAGGCGGCTCTTAGCCTGGTGAGAAGCCGCGACGGGCTGATCGGCGCGAAACCGGAAGAGTTTCGCGAAACCGATATTCACGTTCATGTTCCGGCGGGGGCGGTTCCAAAAGATGGTCCTTCTGCTGGTGTCGCGATGTTCACCGCTCTGGCCTCACTTTTCAGTAACACGCCGGTTCGCCCGGACGTGGCAATGACCGGCGAAATCACTCTTCGTGGACTGGTTTTGCCAATCGGCGGTCTAAAAGAAAAGAGCCTGGCTGCGATGCGGGCCGGTATTTCGACTGTGATTATTCCGAAACTAAATGAAAAAGATCTGGTCGATGTTCCGGAGGAAGCGAAACAGAAACTTAAGTTCATAGCGGTGGAAAACGTTGATGAAGTCCTGAACGTGGCGCTGGAGAAAAATGGCGCTGCCAATTCATCACCATCGGTAGCGAAGTAATCGGAGCGCCGAAGGTATGATGTTGGAATTTAACCCAATCGGTCTAGGATAGGTGTTTCGTGAAACCGCGTTTCGCTCTCCGATTAATCGCCGTTACTTTGATCCCGCTAGGATTTCTCGGCTGCGCCGCCGCATCGAGTCCAAATTCCGAAGTGATGATCGATACCTCTACCCAGAAGAAACAGAGCATGACGGCCTCGCAACTGCGCGACCCAAACCTCCCAAACC
>QHNB01000025.1 GCA_003217965.1 Verrucomicrobiota bacterium
GAGAATTCTGAATCCGAAGCTGGCGCGCAGCCAAATCCTCGGCGGAAATCTCTTTGGGATCAGCATGGCCTTGATGGAAGCAACGATTCCCGATCCGAACACGGGGCGAAACGTGAATGCGAATCTCGCTGAATATCACGTGGCGGTTTGTGCAGACGCGCCGGAGTTCGACATCGATTTCATCGACGAACCTGATCCACACATGCCCGACCTTGGCGCTCGCGGCATTGGCGAAATTGGGATCGTCGGCATGCCGGCGGCGGTCGCGAATGCGATTTTTCACGCGACCGGCATGCGGGTGCGCGATCTGCCTATTACGCCAGACAAATTACTGTGAGTGCTACGGATCAAACATCGATACCGGCCCACTCGATGAGCCAACCGATCAGTCGGGTTGATGGTCCACTAAAAGTGACCGGCGCAGCGACCTACCCGGCCGAGTTCTCCGTTCCCAATCTTGCCCAGGCTTTTGCCGTCATGAGTGCCATCGCACGCGGTAAGATAACCGCAATCGATAGCACGGCCGCCGAAAAAGCTGCCGGCGTCCTCGCCGTGATCACGCATTTAAATGCTCCCAAATTAGCGGAACCACCGAACGCGCAAAAAACCCAAGGTATTCGCATCGAACAACGGATCCCGCTGGTGGACGATGTCATTTCGTATGGCGGGCAATATGTTGCCGTAGTCGTAGCCGAAACTTCGGAACAGGCGCGTTACGCCGCATCTCTGCTGAAAATTTCATATGCTCCGCAAAAGCCTGCGTTGCGCATGGAGAATGCGCTGAAGGCGGATAAGCCACCGCAGGTCGAAGAGAAACGCCTTCAACAAAGCAAAGGCGATCTCAACACTGCATTCCAAAATCCGGAGTTCGTTAAGATTGAACAGACTTATTCAACGCCGACTGAAACGCATAATCCGATGGAATGCTCGGCAACGATTGCTGTCTGGGACGCGCCTGATCGGGTCACAATTTATGATGCGACGCAGTACGTAAAAGGAGCGCAGGGAATTGTCTCTCACGCGTTCGGCTTACCTCGAGACAATGTGCGCGTGATTTGTCCATTCGTGGGCGGAGCATTCGGATGCAAAGGCCCGGTCTGGCCGCACACGATTCTGGCCGTCATGGCAGCCAAAGTGGTCAACCGTCCTGTCCGCTTAGAATTGACCCGACACGCCATGTTCAGCGGAACCGGTCATCGGACGCCGACGACCCAGAAGATCGCACTTGCGGCCAGCCGAGATGGGAAGCTGCAGGGAATTCGGCATCACAGTGAAATGGTGACATCGCCCGTCGGATGGTGGGTTGAGGGCTGCGGTACCGGATCGACCAACGTTCTCTATGACGCACCCGCCATTGCCTTCGACCATGACGTGCGCCAGGTGAATATCGCCCAACCTTCGTTCATGCGGGCGCCTGGGGAATGTCCCGGCACCTATGCGCTCGAATGTGCGATGGACGAGCTGGCCTACGCGCTGAAAGTCGATCCGTTGCGACTGCGGCTTGTGAATGATTCCCCGAATCACCCGATGAAAGGAATTCCCTGGTCGGCGAAACATTTACGCGAGTGTTATGAAAGCGGCGGAGAAAAGTTTGGCTGGTCCCGTCGCAACCACGAGCCCCGCTCGATGGAAGAGGGCAATTTATTGGTCGGTTGGGGCATGGCAACAGCGACATATCCGGCGCACGCCGGCCGCGCCGATGTGAAAATTCAGTTAAATGCGGACGGCACCGCTCTGGTAAGCTGTGCCGCGCATGACCTGGGTACCGGACAATACACGGTCCTGACACAAATCAGCGCCGATGCGATCGGGTTGCCAATCGAGAAAGTGAAATTCGTACTGGGTGATTCCGATTTGCCATTCGGGCCGGTTGCTGGCGGATCGCAGACGACCGGCACCGTCGGCTCAGGCATTGCCAGAGCGGCAGAAGACTTAAAAAAGAAGCTCTCCGATCTTGGTGCTGATCCGGCCAAGCCGGATTCGTTCGGTCAGGCTCTGAACCGGGCCGGCATGAAGATGCTGGAGGCGGAGGGTAAATTTGAGTTTAAGGAGAACGAAAAGCTCGCTTTTCAAAGCTGGGGTGCGCATTTTTGCGAAGTCAAAATTGATGCCGATCTGCCTCTCGTCCGTGTGACGCGCTGGGTAAGTGTGATGAATTGCGGCCGTGTCGTAAATCCGAAGACTGGCGGGAGCCAAATTCTTGGCGGAATTGTTATGGGAATCGGTATGGCCCTGGAAGAAGAGACACACTACGATCCGGCCACAGGTTTGCCAGTCACGCGCAACCTAGCTGATTATCACGTGCCGGTACACGCTGACATAAACTCGATTGAAGTGCATTTTGTCGGCGAACCTGATTACGCTTTCAATCCTGTGGGTGCTCGCGGAATGGGCGAAATCGGGATCACCGGCGCGGCCGCGGCGGTCGCGAACGCCGTATTTCACGCCACGGGAAAGAGGGTGCGCGACTTGCCGATTACTCCGGACAAATTGATCTAAAAATCGTGAAAGAACTCGCAGAAATTTTGCAAGAATGTGAGCGGCGCCGGGATCAACCGTTGGCTCTGGCAACGCTTGTTCGCGCGCAAGGATCAAGCTATCGACGCGTCGGTGCCCGAATGCTAATCGCTTCCGACGGGACCACAGCCGGATCCCTCAGTGCTGGTTGTCTCGAAGAAGAAGTGGCGGCATGCGCCCTTCGAGTCATTCATACCCGCCAGCCAACCATGATGTCGTTTGATACCAGACGCCGCTTCGGCTGCGACGGTAGCATCGAGATTTTCGTTGAACCCGCAGCCGAGGAATTTTTGGCCGAGCTTGCTCGACATTTTTTACTTCGCCGCACCTGCATTATAGCGACGGTCTTTGAAGACGCGGAGCGACTGGGCAGCTTCATTTCCACCTTAGATTACGCCAAGGCAGGAACACTTTGCCAGATGGTCGAGCCGCCTCTTCGCTTGATCGTTGTCGGCGACGAACCTGAATTGCCCTCGCTTGAAACTTTTGCACGAACGATCGGTTGGCAGATCATCAATTGCCAGTCGATTTGTGAATTGCCGAACGAAATCGACTCGCGCACGGCGGCGCTTATCAAAACTCATCATTATGGCCGCGACTGCGCCGCTTTACGCCTGCTACTACCGATGGGATTGCGTTATCTGGGTTTGATTGGACCACGTCGGCGACGCGACCGAATTCTTGGAGACGTTCTTGATTCCGGCGTCGAAATGAGATCGCAACTTTTTGCGCCAGCCGGCTTGGATTTAGGCGCCGAGGCCCCGGAGGAAGTCGCCATGTCGGTCGTTGCCGAGATTCAACGTGTCTTTGGCCAAGGATCTGGCGAATCGTTACGCGATCGGAAAGCGCCGATTCATTGCGCGCGGCAAAAATCGCACCTGGCTTCAGCCGAAATCGTCCGCGGTTAGTGGAAAAGATCGCCGCCATTATTCTGGCTGCTGGACCATCAGTGCGTCTCGGTCGACCGAAGCAACTGGTCGAAGTCGACGGGCAGTCACTTATCGAACGGGCATTAGATGCAGCCAAGGGCGCCGGCTGCAAGCCGGTACTGGTTGTGACCGGCGCAAACCATCGGCAAGTTGTTCCGCGAATTCGGAAGTCTGGCGCGGAGATCGTAACAAATATGGACTGGAAAAAGGGGCTCGGCTCGTCAATTCGTGCCGGTATCGAACGATTACGGCAAAGACATCCGAAAACTTCCGCGGTCCTACTGACAGTTTGCGATCAGCCGCTTCTTCGGGCCCGGCACTTGCGCCGTCTGGTCAATCTTCGATGCGAGACAGGGCAACCTATCGTCTGCTCGCGCTATGCAGAAACAGTCGGAGTTCCCGCTATTTTCGGACGTGAATTTTTCGACGAGCTGATGCAGCTCGGCGAACAGGGGGCTAAAAGATTGTTGCTTTCACATTCTGACCAATCTGCGGAAATTTCACTGCCAGAGGCGGAGCTCGACATCGACGGGGAGGTTGATATCGAGAGGCTGGATTCGAGTAAGCGCAGCCTGATTTTCGCGCGTTGTAAGCAGCCGTAACAACGGTTCGGAACGTTTTATGGGGGCGTCGTGGCAAACCGAAATGCCGCGAACGCTGTTACCGTAACAATGGTGGATAAATCAGAGCGCGCCGGGGCTCAGAATTGGGTGTGCACGGACTAACCCGAGTTCTTGATCGATGGCCCAGATTTTTTCGCCGCGATCAAATGTCCAGGCGAAAGTTATTATTGTTGCCACAATCCTCCTTGTGTGCGCGGGAGGATGGTTGACCTCTGCCGTTTGGTGGTCGCCTTACACTACTTACGTCAACGTGCCGTTTGATCAGCCGGTGCCTTTCAGTCATCAACAGCACGTTGCCGGACTGGGGATTGATTGCCGCTACTGTCATACGTCCGTCGAGACGTCTTCTTTCGCTGGAATGCCCGCAACCGAGACGTGCATGACCTGTCACTCCCAATTGTGGACGGAGGCACCGCTGCTCGCGCCGGTACGTGCCAGCCTTACTACCAACACGTCATTGAAATGGACTCGTGTCTACGATCTGCCCGACTTCGCCTATTTCGACCACGGTATCCACGTCACGAAAGGCGTCGGCTGCTCGACCTGTCACGGCCGGGTCGATCAGATGCCAATCACCTGGAAGACGCAAACCCTTTACATGAAGTGGTGTCTGGAATGCCATCGCGCGCCAGAAAAGTATCTCCGCCCACAGAACGAGATTTATAATATGGTGTGGCATCCGGGTAAGGATCAGACCGCACTTGGCCGGCAATTGATCGCGCAGGACCACATCGACACTTCAGGTCGGTTAACCAATTGCAGCACCTGTCATCGATGAAGCCTGACCGATCCGGCCCAATGCATGAGTATTGGAGAAGCCTGGACGAACGAGCGGGGACGCCGGAATTCGAACGCTGGTTGCATGGGGAATTTCCCGCCGCGGCCGAGGAGTGGGTAAGTGACATTCATCGACGCGAATTTTTGCGACTCATGGGTGCATCAGCCGCGCTTGCTGGCCTGGGGGCATGCACGAAGCAGCCTCTGGAAAAAATTGCCCCTTATGTAGAACAGCCGGAGCAAATCGTACCGGGTAAGCCGCTGCATTTTGCTACCGCAACAACTTTTGCCGGCTACGCCCAAGGAATTGTCGTAACCAGTCACGAAGGCCGTCCTACGAAAATAGAAGGCAAGCCAGAACATCCGGCCAGCCTCGGGGCGACGACAGTTTGGGCGCAAGCGGATGTCGTAGATCTTTATGATCCTGATCGCGCCCAGGCCGTCACTAAGGCAGGACAAATTAGTACCTGGGACGATTTCCTACAGGAATTGAACGTGGGCTTGGAGGTCCAGCAACAAACCGGCGGCTCTGGTTTACGGATTCTCACCCAAACCGTCACGTCCCCGACGCTCGGTCGCCAACTTGCAGATCTAGCGAAGAAATTTCCAAACGCGCGCTGGCATCAGTGGGATCCAATGACGCGCGAGAATGCTCAGTCGGCCAGCGCCACCGGAGAAAATATCTACAGTGTGGCGGCAGCATCCGTGATCGTCTCTCTGGATTCCGATTTTCTTTATTTCCATCCCGCAGCGTTGCGTTACGCGCGCGAATTCGCCTCCGCTCGCCGGCTTACGCAGGTCCAGGATGCGCGAATGAGTCGACTCTATGTCGCCGAACCAACACCGACGATTACGGGCGCAAACGCAGATCACCGAATTGCCGTTCCTGCGCGCAACATCGAAATAATAGCAAATGCCCTGGCGCAGGAGCTCGGAGTAGGTGAGGGGACTGCTTCAACGTCATTGCCGGATCCGATCGCGAAATGGATAAAGGCAGCTGCCCAAGATCTGAGCGCCAGTCTGGGTCGGTCGATCGTGATCGCTGGTGAAACGCAACCGCCGGCGGTTCACATCTTGGTCGACAAAATCAACCATCAGCTCGGCAACATCGGCCGAACCATACTGCCGGGAAGACAGGTTGTAGTGAACTCGATTGATCAGACCGACTCCGTGCGGGCGCTCATTCGTGACTTAAATAATGGCGCGGTGGACCTCCTTCTCATCATTGGTGGAAATCCAGTCTTTGATGCACCGGTCGATCTCGCATTCACAACTGCACTTGGATGCGCGAAGTTGCGCGTTCATCATAGCCTGCACACCAACGAGACGTCGCTAGCATGTCACTGGCACATTCCTGCCGCCCATTTTCTGGAGTCGTGGAGTGACGCGCTTGCTTTTGATGGGACTGCAACTGTAATCCAGCCGCTGATCGAGCCGTTATATGCCGGTCTTACCACACATGAACTGGTAGAAGCTTTTATTCACCAACCCGTTCGAAATGCGTTCGAAATTGTGCGGGAAAGCTGGCGCGCGGCAAAATCGTCGTCGGACTTCGACTTAGATTGGCGGCGGGCGCTCAATCACGGCGTCGTTCCGCAACCATCAGAGGAGTCAATGGCAGCTCCGATTCAAACCAGACAATCGCGTGTTTCGAATCAGGCGGGAGGCTTGGAAATTCTTTTTCGTCCGGACCCGAATATCCTGGATGGCCGCTACGCCAACAACGCCTGGCTTCAGGAGATGCCGCGACCGCTGACGAAAATTTGCTGGGACAATGCGGCGATTGTGAGTCCGCAACTCGCGAAACAGGAGGCGCTAAAAACCGGTGATATTGTTGAACTTCAGTTCCGAGGAAAGAAGATCGCAGCACCAGTTTGGATTCAGCCTGGCCAATCGGAAAATTCGATCACAGTCCATTTCGGAAATGGCCGCAGGGAAGTAGGCCGGGTTGGTCGAGGGGTTGGATTCAATGCCTACGAACTGAGAACATCGGACGCACTCTGGTTTGGTGACGGCCTCACTTTGCGCAAGACTGGCGCCAAGCATGAATTTGCGACGACACAACATCATCATGCGATCGAAGGCCGGCACATGTTCCGCGCGGGAACGCTGGCCCAATTTTCAAGCGATCCAGGTTTTGCGTCGAAAATGGCGGAGGTGCCGAAGCGGGAGGAAACGCTTTATAACCCGGACGAATTCAAGAATGCCGGATACGCCTGGGGGATGGTGATTGACCTCACTGCATGCATTGGCTGCAACTCCTGCACCATTGCTTGTCAGGCCGAAAACAACATTCCAGTGGTTGGCAAATACCAAGTGAGCGTCGGTCGAGAAATGCAATGGATTCGAATCGACTCTTATTATAATGGCCCAGTTGAAGCGCCGGAACTGAACCATCAGCCGGTGCCTTGCATGCATTGCGAACATGCACCGTGCGAGCTTGTTTGTCCGGTTGGGGCCACGGTGCACGATAATGAAGGTCTCAACCTTCAAGTCTACAACCGGTGCGTCGGGACGCGGTATTGCTCCAATAATTGCCCCTACAAAGTCCGCCGATTTAATTTTTTCGAATTAAACGGCAAGCTTTCTCCCGTAGAGAAATTGGGGAAAAATCCGGATGTCACTGTGCGTTCGCGCGGGGTGATGGAAAAATGCACCTATTGTGTCCAGCGCATCAATGCGGCCCGTCACGTCGCTGAGCTCGATCATGATCGCTCGATTCGCGACGGCGAAGTAGTTCCGGCTTGCGCCCAGGTCTGCCCGACCGAAGCAATTATCTTTGGTGACATCAATAATCCAAATAGCCGAGTCTCGGAATTTAAGCGATCGCCACTGAATTACGGCATGCTGGCTGAGTTGAACACGCGGCCGCGGACAACTTATCTGGCCAAACTACGTAATCCGAATCCGGAGCTGGTGAGCTTATGAGCGCGGGCATTATTCCGCCAGACGAACAGGTACGCACGAGGCTATCGCCGCTCGGTTATCCATCAAATCTGCTCGGGCCGCGGGTGACTTATGCAGATGTAAACGAATCGATCAGCTCGATCGTTTTGCGCGATCGTGCGCCTGCTCAATGGTGGATCGGGTTCGCGGTCGCCTTCTGTTTGCTGATGATTTTTTTCCTGGCGGTATCGTGGCTGCTCATTCGCGGCCTTGGAATTTGGGGCGTTAACATTCCGGTGGCGTGGGGATTCGCGATTGTGAATTTCGTTTGGTGGATTGGCATCGGCCACGCCGGCACATTCATCTCCGCCATCTTGCTGTTAATGTTTCAACACTGGCGCACTTCGATTAATCGCTTGGCTGAAGCGATGACCCTTTTCGCGGTCGCCTGTGCCGGATTGATGCCACTCCTGCATCTGGGACGACCCTGGGTCTTTTTCTGGCTCCTTCCCTACCCAGACACCATGGGAATGTGGCCGCAATTTCGCAGCCCGCTGGTGTGGGACATCTTCGCAGTCGGGACCTATTTTACCGTCTCAATCTTATTTTGGTTTTTGGGTCTGGTTCCGGATCTGGCGACCATTCGCGACCGCGCCCGGAAAGTGTGGCAGAAAAAATTTTACGGATTCCTGGCACTCGGCTGGCGCAACTCGGCCGATCACTGGCAGCGCCATCAAACCGCTTACTTGCTCCTCGCTGGTCTGGCGACGCCGCTCGTCCTCTCCGTTCATAGCGTGGTTAGTCTCGACTTCGCCGTTGCCCAATTACCGGGATGGCACTCAACCATTTTTCCACCCTACTTCGTCGCGGGCGCGATCTACTCTGGCTTCGCCATGGTATTGAATATCGTGATTCCGGTGCGGAAAATCTACCATCTCGAGAATCTCATCACCGAGCGTTACTTGAACAACATGGCGAACGTCATGTTCGCCACCGGGTTGATGGTCAGTTACGGGTATTTCATCGAGGCATTCATGTCGTGGTACAGCGGCGATATTTTTGAACAATACATGATGACGTACCGAGTCTTCGGACCCTATGGCTGGATCTTTTGGGTGCTCATGTTATGCAACGTCCTCGTCCCGCAAACGCTTTGGTCGCGGCGAATCCGCTGTAATCCGTTCACCCTCTTTATCGTCGCATTCCTCGTTAACGTCGGCATGTGGATCGAGCGTTTCGTGATCGTCGTCACCAGTCTGCATCGCGATTTCATTCCTTCCTCATGGGGTAGTTACGCGCCAACGCTCTGGGATTGGGCTACCCTCTTTGGCAGCGTCGGACTTTTTCTGATGCTTCTCTTCTTGTTCATCCGTCTTCTGCCCATGATTTCGATTTCGGAATCGCGGGAATTAGTGGCCGAACCGGCGAAGGCGAATGCGCTATGAACGAACCAAAGATCTTCGGCATCGCCGCAGAATTTGAAAGCCACGAACAGCTCGTTCGGGCGGCAAAAAATGCATATGCCCATGGCTTCCGAAAAATGGATGGCTATGCCCCGTTCCCAGTTGACGGATTGGCCGAGGCGCTCGGCAAAAAGAATCGCCTGCCGTTATTCGTGTTGTGCGGCGGAGTAGTCGGCGGTTTCGGCGGCTATTTCATGGAATGGTTTGCAAACGTTGTTAGCTATCCGATCAACATCGGCGGACGACCGTTGCACAGTTGGCCGGCATTCATTCCCATTACCTTTGAGCTGACCGTGCTTGGTGCGGCATTGAGCGCCTTCGCTTTTTCACTCGGGCTGAGCGGGCTGCCGAG
Source organism: Verrucomicrobiota bacterium (assembly GCA_003217965.1). Lineage (GTDB taxonomy): Bacteria > Verrucomicrobiota > Verrucomicrobiia > Chthoniobacterales > UBA10450 > AV69. The sequence goes on from QHNB01000025.1 coordinate 9,548, forward strand.
GCCATACCACCCGATGTTCAATCTGCCAGAGTTCGAGCGCGCTTCACAGGATCGCTTTTTTCTTTGCATCGAAGCGGATGACAAGCGGTTCCAGGAAGAATCGACGCGACAATTTCTCGAATCGTTGGCTCCAGTCCGAATCGCAGACGTTCCGCAATGAACGCACGCGCGAGTTTTGTCGTGTTGCTGTGCACGGCAATCTGCGTGGCCTGTCGCAATGACATGTACAACCAGCCGAAGAAAAAGCCGTTGGCCGAAAGCGAATTCTTCAAAGATGGAACCAGTGCGCGTCCAATCCCCGCGAACACAGTCGCGCGGGAAGATGCCATTGAAGATGTTGCGTTTTCCACCGAACTCGTAAATGGAGTGTACGTCACCCAATTACCGCTGAAGCTGACGCCGCAAGCACCGATCGGGCATTTTTATGACGTGATCACCAACGGTTACGGGGTCATGTACGCCTATGCCAGTCGGATTGAACCGGCAGATCGATGGGCAATCAGCGCCTACATCCGTGCGCTGCAACTGAGCCATAACGCGCGATCGGGGGATGTTCCCCCGGATGAAACCGCCAAGTTGCGGGCCCAACCATGAAGGCGGTGGGATCCGCTTTTAAACGCCCGGTGTTCTTCGTCCTCGTTGTCGCGCTCATCGCCTGCATCGTTGGTTGGGTCGTCAGCCCCAAGCAATTTTTTATTTCCTACAGCTTTGCTTTCCTGTTTTGGTTTGGTCTCAGTCTGGGGTCTTTAGCTTGGACAATGATTCATCACCTCACCGGCGGTCGATGGGGATACGCCACGCGCCGGTTTTTCGAGGCCTCAATGTCCTCGCTTCCGTTGCTAGTGTTGTTGTTCATTCCGGTCATCCTTGGCATCCGCGCGCTTTATCCCTGGATGGACGCAGCTGCGCTGTCCGCGGACGAAATCTTGCGCCACAAACACCTTTATCTAAACGCGCCCGCATTCGTTACGCGCGCGATTGTGCTTTTTGGCATCTGGATTGTGATGGCGCGTTTACTAACGCAATGGTCGGCCGAGCAGGACGCCACTCCCAATCCGGAACCGACAAGAAAATTACGGAGGCTCAGCGGGCCCGGGCTGGTGATTTACCCGCTCACGATGACCATAGCGGCCGTTGATTGGGTGATGTCAATCGAACCGGATTGGTTCTCCACCATATTTCCTATCCTCATTTGCATCGGACAGATGTTGAATGCCCTCGCTCTGGCGATTCTTTTACTTGCGGTGGAGCACCGCCGCGCGCCCTTGGCCCAGATCGCCAGTTCAGAGACTTTTCTTCATCTCGGGAATCTGCTCCTCACGTTTACCATGCTATGGGCGTACCTGGCATTCGCCCAACTTTTGGTCATCTGGTCGGGCGATCTGCCACATGAAATCTCCTGGTA
>QHNB01000026.1 GCA_003217965.1 Verrucomicrobiota bacterium
ACTGAATTTTGATCTCACGGCAGCGCCGGCGTCGCGGGCATCTGTAACCGTGAAGAAAGGGCGCCATTGGGTTTGGATACCGGCGTTTACTGGAAGTCGCCTACCTGGTCACTGGGTCGAAGTTGATGACAGTGGAAGCTGGGCGGAGGAGGCTAGTAGCTTCAACATCGTGCGCGTGAGCGGTGAAGAACTGCAACGGACAGTTCATAGCGTAGACATCAAAAGGGGCCAGTAATCTCCGCCCCCCCGGTACCACAGCCCAGACCGACCGGGTCGCAGATCAGATCGACGCCGCGAGACGCGACGTTGGCAGACAATTTAAAACAAAAGCGGATCAGTTGTCAGTCTTGTTGTCGATCCGCAGTTTTCGACGCTCGTTTTACCTATGAAAATGGAGGCGAGGGGAGTTGAACCCCTGTCCTCGAAGCGGTCCACGCAAACATCTACATGTTTATCCGGTGATTGGTTTTAAGGAGCCAAACGTTGCACCGGCACACTGCCGGCCCCCGAGCGTCCGCGAAATCGATTCACCGGCTAAGCGCGGTCGCTCCGCCGCCGGCCAGCCTGCTGTCCACGTCTCCGGCGCCAGCAGGCGTCACGCCGGAAACGTCACGGTCAATTAAGCCGCGAGAGCGAGATCTTCGTGATCTGCGTTTATTGTTTTGGCTCGGTTTTTTACGAGGCCAACGAACCATCCTCGACATGCCGTCTGCGCTTCAAACTTCAAGTCGAAGCCAGTACGCCCCCGTAATTGGAAGATACCAATATAGCCTAGTCGTGCTCTTCTGGCAATGTCTTCGCGCCACGCTGGACGGCACTGCGCGCCCATCGCACACTCGGTAGTATGCTCCGTCCGAGGTGGAATTTCAGCAGTCGCGCAACTGAGCTCTCCAACGGCGATGCCCTCATCCTTTCAGTTCCAAAAAGCGGACGAACCTGGCTGCGGACATTTCTCAGCGCCTATTTCAGCCAGAAAGCTGATCGGCAATTTTCGCTTACCATCACCGATGGTCGCACGCCGGAAATTCCACGCATCATTTATTCGCATGATCGCTTCGAGCATCTAACCAAGGGAAGCGCATGGGACCGTTTGCGCGGGAAGTATCTCATTCCCTCAGCGCAAATACAAAGAATGCCGATTGTCCTCCTCGTGCGCGATCCCCGAGACGCATTCACTTCTTATTTTGTGCAACTGACCCGGAGGAATCCTGCAACCCCCGATACTATCAGGCGAATGAGCGTCGACGCGCTCCTGCATCATCCCCGCTTTGGAATTGCCTCGATGGTCGACGTCATGAATGTGTGGTTGACTGAATTCGGGGGGCACCCTGATTTCGCGCTTGCCCGCTACGAAGATTTTTGCGCCGACCCGCGGCGAAATTTCCGCGATTTACTCGAGGCAATCGGCGTCGACAAAATCGACCCTGCCGCTTTCGAGCACGCTTTAAGGTTTTCCAATTTCGAAAATATGCAGCGACTGGAAGCGAGCGGCTTATTCGAAGTGAAAGCACTCCAGCCCGGTAATCCCGAGGACCGGGAATCGTTCAAAGTACGCCGGGGAAAGGTTGGAGGTTTTCGTGACTATCTTTCGCCCTCGAGTCAGGAATACGCCGCACGAATTTGCGCGACACTCGACCGTAGATTCGGCTATTCAGTCGAGAATGAAGCGGCCAAGTAGCCGCGCCCGCTGATGTTGGGCCGAATATCTGCAGAAGCGCGAACTCCGGTCACTAACACGCATCCATGAAAACAAAACTTCTTCTCATCTTAACCGTGGCCAGCGCTTGCCTCGCTGAGGTCGGATTCGCCGAAGATAAAACAACCATTCGTTTTGGGCATTTCCCAAACATCACCCACGCCCAAGGGGTCATTGCTCATGCGCGTTCGCGCGAGGGTAAGGGTTGGTTTGAAGAACGGCTCGGCCCAAACGTACAGATTCAATGGTTTACTTACAACGCCGGGCCGTCGGCCATGGAAGGGATGTTTGCCGGATCACTCGACCTCACTTACGTCGGACAAGGTCCAGCCTTAAACGCGCATTTCAAATCAAACGGTGAAGAAGTTCGCGTGATTTCTGGCGCCGCAAATGCCGGCGCCGCGCTCGTGGTCAAAGCGGATTCACCGATCAAAACGCCAACCGACTTTCGGGGCAAAAAAATCGCGACACCCCAACTCGGAAACACGCAGGATATTTCATGCCGCGCATGGTTGAAAGCCCAAGGCTTTAAGGTGACCCAGACTGGAGGCGACGTACTCGTGTTGCCGACGGCAAATCCCGATCAGCTAGCTCTATTTCAGAAAGGCGGCGTCGATGCCGTCTGGACGGTCGAGCCGTGGGTGACGCGTCTCGAGCGCGACGCCAAAGCCCGCGTGTTTCTGGAAGACAAAAACGTCATCACTACCTGGCTTGTTTCCAGCGCGAAATTTCTCAACACCCGGCGCGAGCTGGCCAAGAAAATCGCCGCCGCCAATCTCGAATTGACCGATTGGATTCAAAAAAATCCCGAAGAAGCACAGAAAATTTTGATTACCGAATTAAAAGCGGAGACAAAAGCGGACTTTGCGCCGGACGCAGTCGCGCAAGCATGGAAACGGATCAATTTTACGAGTGATGTTCCGCGGGAGCTAATCACGAAGGCGGTGCAGGACGGGAAAGACGCCGGTTTCTTCAAGGGAGCAACCGACACCTCGAGGTTAATCGAGAATCCGTGATTTTCCGTCACAAAACCGGCTCGGTTACAGAAGAGCTCGCCCTCATTCCGCCGAGCAAGCTCGCGATCGAAAACGTGTCGAAGAGTTTTCGCACTTCATCCGGTACCGTGCTCGCGCTTGATCGTATCAGCCTGAGCGTTGCCGAAGCGGAATTCGTCTGCCTCGTCGGCGCAAGCGGCTGCGGAAAATCGACGCTCCTCAACATCATTGCCGGTCTGGAGAAACCCGACAGCGGTAGGGTCTTGGCCGACGGGAAACCAGTGACCACCCCCGGCCGGGAAAGGCTGGTGATGTTTCAAGAGTCGGCCCTATTTCCCTGGCTCGATGCCCTTGGCAACGTGCTCTTCGGTTTGAAACTAAAACCGAATCTGACGAATAGGGATCGGCTGGATGTGGCAAGATATTATCTCGAGCTTGTGGGACTGACGCGGTTCGAGCGTGCGAACATCCATGAGCTTTCCGGAGGCATGAAACAGCGCGTCGCTCTGGCCCGCGCGCTTGCGCCCAACCCACGTGTCCTGCTCATGGACGAACCGTTTGCCGCGCTCGATGCCCTCACTCGCGAACAACTTTATGGCGATCTCCAGCAAATTTGGACCTCGCGACGAAAGACGATCGTCTTCGTCACGCACAACGTGCGCGAAGCGGCGTGTCTCGGAGACCGGGTCCTGCTTTTCTCACCACACCCAGGACGGATCCAGGAAGAATTTCCTATCGACCTGCCGCGCCCACGTGATATCAACAACGTCGATCTGGCCGCTCGCGCAAGCCGCATTATGCACGCGCTCAAAAGCTTTGGCCAGACCGAAGCCGCCGCTGTGGCAAAATGAAACGCCTGGGGCTCGCCATCCTATTCTTCGCTTTCCTGGTTGCGCTTTGGGAATGGGCCTTCCGCGCCAGAATTTGGTCGCCCGTTCTATTGCCTGCGCCAGAACAGGTCGCCCAATATCTAAAAAACGCTGCCGAAGATGGAACGCTCTTTCATGCCACCCTGATCACGATGCGCCGCCTGCTGACCGGCTATCTCATCGGCATTATCGGGGGTCTCCCTCTCGGGTTGCTCACCGCACGATGGAAAATTTTTCATGACACCATCGGCACAATGGCGCTCGGTTTGCAAACGTTGCCCAGCGTCTGCTGGGTCCCGTTGGCCCTGCTTTGGTTCGGACAGAGCGAAGCCGCGATGCTGTTTGTCGTGGTCATGGGTACGCTCTGGTCGGTGGTGATCGCTACCGACACAGGGGTGCGCAATGTCCCTCCAATCTATCGCCGGGCGGCCCTGACCATGGGATCGAAACGGTTGCATATGTGGTTCAGAGTAATCTTGCCAGCGGCGCTTCCATTCATCGTCAGCGGCATGAAACAAGGTTGGGCCTTCGCTTGGCGCTCATTGATGGCAGCCGAGATTTTCGTGACGATCCTGACCGGTTTTGGTCTTGGTCAATTGCTGCACTACGGTCGTGAACTCAGTGCCATGGATCAAGTTATCGCGATCATGCTCGTCATTGTTGTGATCGGCTTGTTAGCCGACAAAATTTTCTTTTCACCGATCGAGAGTTTCCTGCACCGTCGCTGGGGGACGAGTCCGTAATGTTGCGCCGAGCCCGGCCGGGCGACAAAGATATTGCGGCATCGCGCGAGGTTATCGTCCGAAACAAACTCGGCTTACACGCGCGACCAGCGGCCGAGTTCGTCAGGCACGCGAAAAGTTTTCGCTGCGAAGTCTGGCTGGTGAAAGAGGGGCAACGCTATTCGGCCGAAAGTTTGATCGATGTTTTGCGGGCGAATCTCGATTGCGGCGCGAGCGTTATCCTCGAGGCCCGCGGTGCCGATGCCGAAGTCGCGGTCATCCGGTTGGAGGAATTGCTCGAGGAATTTCGCAAACGCGGCGAAGACTAGCGAATAGGCCGCGCGACCAGGATCCCAGTGTCGCTGCTGTAACGGTAAAGATACGCGGACAATCGTGAATCAACCACAACCTTGCCATAATTGTGCGGGGCCGAGGCATGCATGAAGTGAAGGGTACCGTCGCCGGAGCGTAAGGCCAGCCCAACGTGAGATGTTGCCCGCATCGATCCCCCGTCGCGTGAGACAATTCCGATGATATCGCCGCTACGCAGCCGCGGCTCAATCGACACGATTCGGTTCTTTGGAATTTCATAGAGTGGCCGCGCGCTCACTCTCGCTTCCATTTGCCCGAGCGGCCGTAGGAGCGAGCGATTCGCGACGAGATAACGATAATGGTGCCAGCCCTTCGTCATTTCGCGCGCGGAGTGTGAAACGCTGACGCCGCCCAGAGTGCGGGTGAGATCTCGTACTAGGCCGCGCCGGCTATTGTCGTAAAGCCAATCTTCTAAATAATGCAGCCGCGAAAGATACTCGCCGGTGCATTCACCACCGCGATAACGATCAAGCTCGACGTAATACAACAAACGTGCCGGAGTCCAATTGTCCTCCGGCTCGTCCAGCATACGAGCGAAGCCGAGCGCGATCTCAAAAAAGGTCCAACAATCTAGGCCCTTGAAATTGACCGAAGGCGACTCGACTCGATTATCGACTTCGAGCGTATAGGACCGGTAAGGGGTACCTACCATCGCTCGCCCGACTGCGGCCGTTCGTTCCCCGATCGGCAGCGATTTCCAATCTTCCGCCTTTGCCCGAATAATCAGTTGTTCGAAGCGGTCCTGCCCTTTGAACACCCGGCTCATTGGCAAGGTCACGGCGGCGCGCGCGCTGGCGGCGCTCGTAACAGCCAAAATCGCGATCAACAGTCTCAAACGCATTTGTGCATTGTTAGCGAGATTAGGGACAGCGCAACCCGTGCCAGTTTCTTTCGCGGAAATCGGATGCACCGCATCCGTCACCGTCGTAAATTTTTTCGTGCACGATTTGTTCAGCGAAGCCGAGAGCGAAAACATCAAAAAAGCGAATCGCGCTGCGCCACTTGCCACCCGAATGCGCCCCAGTTCGCTCGAGGAATTCGTTGGTCAGGAACATATTCTGGGACCAGGAAAACTTTTGCGACGCGCTATTGAAGCAGATCGGCTCCCGTCCGTTATTCTCTCCGGCCCTCCCGGCACGGGCAAAACAACGCTCGCGCAGATCATTGCCCGATTGACAAACGCGAAATTCCAACGGCTAAGCGGTGTAGAAAGTAACGTCGCGGAAATGCGCAAAGTCGTGGCCGGAGCTGCCGGCCGAATCCGCACCTCGGGCCAAAAAACGATCGTGTTTGTTGACGAAATCCACCACTTCAACAAAACACAACAGGACATTTTGCTGCCAGCGGTAGAAAGCGGAAACCTGCGACTAATCGGGGCGACCACTTACAACCCGTACTTTTACGTCAATAGCGCGCTGGTTTCGCGTTCGCTCGTTTTCCAACTCGAGCCGCTCTCGGTCGAACAGCTCGAGCTTTTGATCGATCGGGCACTGACTGATTCGGCTCGTGGGCTTGGTAATTACAAAGTCCGAATAGATGATGACGCGCGGCGTCATCTGGCGAAGCTGAGCGACGGCGACGCGCGCAAATGTCTGAACGCGCTCGAGCTTGGGGTACTCACCACCCCTGCCGCCTCTGATGGCACCATAGACTTTACCTTGAAGGTTGCCGAGGAGAGCATTCAGCAGAAAGCGGTCGTTTACGACCGGGTGGGCGACGCCCATTACGATACCATCAGCGCCTTCATCAAAAGCATGCGCGCATCTGATGAAAAAGGCGCGATCTACTGGCTCGCGAAAATGCTCCACGCCGGCGAAGATTTTCGCTTCATCGCGCGCCGCATCGTCATTTTCGCCAGCGAAGATATCGGCCTGGCCGATCCCGAAGCGTTACCACTCGCCATCGCCACGCAGCAAGCCGTGGAGTTTGTCGGCATGCCGGAGGCGCGCATTCCCCTCGCCCACGCCACCGCTTACATGTGTCGCGCGAAAAAGAATCGGGAAGCCTACGAAGCGCTCGGCTCCGCAACAGAAGAGATCGAATCGGAGCAGACCGAGCGTGTCCCGGAGCATCTGAAGAACAAACATTTCCCGGTAAATCCCGAAGGTTAACGGGTCATCCCGAGCGAAAGCGAGGACCTCACCTAAGGCAATTCCCCGAATCGAGAGGCGTTTCGTTTTGCAAAACATGACGGTCTCCGCATTGAAGCGATCCGCGTCGGACACCTCCGAATCGCTCGCCGCGAAATTGCATCCCCGGCTGCGTCAATGGTTTCGCGCGAGCTATCCGGATTTCACTCATGCCCAATTGCTCTGCCTACCCGCAGTTCTTGATCGTGAATCCATCCTCCTGACCTCTCCGACCGGTAGTGGAAAAACCCTGGCCGGCTTCCTCGGCGTTTTCGATTCCCTTCTTCGCCAAATCGAGACTGGCCAACTGCCAATGGGCGTTCGCTGCATTTATGTCTCGCCTCTGCGCGCTCTCGCCTACGACATCGAAAAAAATTTGCGGGCACCGATCATCGGGATGGGTCTGGACAATGATATTCGTATTCACCTCCGTACCGGTGACACGCCTGCGAGCGAGCGAGTGAAATTTCGCGACCATCCAGCGCAATTCCTCGTCACCACACCAGAAAGTCTCGCCGTTCTCCTCGCTCAGGAAAGTTACGCGAGACACCTGGCCGCGGCCGAGTTTGTGATCGTTGACGAGCTGCATTCTTTCGCGGCCAACAAGCGCGGCGCCGATCTCAGTATCTCGCTGGAACGTCTCGAAGCGCTTCGTACCGCAACCGCACCGAAATTGTGTCGAATCGGCTTATCGGCGACGGCTGCTCCGCTGGATCTGCTCGCCCAATTCTTAGTGGGCGAGGGACGCTTTTGCCGCGTCGCCGAGGCACGGATTGAGAAGGAGCAGATCGTCGAAGTCTTTTCTCCGATTCGCCGAGATCCCTATCCCCCATCGGGTTATACCGGGGTCAGGCTTTATACCGAGTTGTCGCAGCTGATCCGATTACACCAGTCGGTCATTGTGTTTACCAACGTCCGTTCGGCAGCGGAGCAAATCGGTTTGCGACTAAAGGAATTGTTGCCGGAATTAGCTGATCAGATTGAAACCCATCACGCCTCGCTCGATCGCAGCGTGCGAGTGGAAGTAGAGGATCGTTTGAAAAATGGCGAACTGCGCGCCGTTGTTTGCTCAACCAGCCTGGAGCTCGGGATCGATATCGGCGCCGTCGATCTCGTCGTCATGGTCGCAACGCCGAAAGGCGTCTCGCGAGCAATCCAGCGTATCGGTCGCTCAGGTCATTCCCTCGATAAAAGCAGCTACGGAATTCTTGTCGCCACGAACGTCAATGATCTCGTGGAAGCAACGGCCACGGCAAAACTGGTGCGAGAGCGCGCGCTGGATCCGATTAGGACCCTGGAGAAACCATACGATGTCATCGCGCAACATATTGTGGGGATCGTGGCGCTGAAGGCCACGCCAGCTGAAGCCATCTATCAGTTAATGAGAAGGGCGCTGCCCTTTCACGACCTGAGCTATGATGAGTTCGAACGCATCCTCCAATATCTCGAAGGCGGCGGCGATGCGCTCGCCCAACAATACACCGGCATCTTCGGAAAAATTTCAATTGATCACGACAGAGTCGTCTCGCTCGCGCATCCGCGTATCGCCCGCGAATTTCTCGTCAATATTGGCACCATCGTTTCCGAAGGATTCGTCGATGTGATTTTGAACCGCCGGCGCCTCGGCTCGGTCGAGGAAGCATTTATCAAGGGCATGCAGTTGGGCGATCTCTTCGTCCTCGGCGGGCGCGTCCTGCGGCTGATCGAAACCGGACTGCAGGAAGCTTACGTCGAACGGGCGGATGGACATTTGCCGACAGTCCCCCGCTGGAACGCGGCCAAAATGCCACTGACTTCCGGCCTCGCCCGCGCCGTTCGGGAATTGCGCGCCCAACTCGCCGCCAGATTGCGGACTGACTCAGATGATAGGAGCTCGCTCGATTGGCTGGTCGAAAACTATCAGATCTCGCTCGCCAACGCGCAGGCCATCGTTGAGCAGTTTCGGGCGCAACTTGGGATCTCAGATATTCCCGATGGCGATCGGATGTTGATCGAGCTGTATCGTGAGGAGAACTTCTCCCACTACTTTTTCCACGCGCTTATCGGCCGCAGCGCAAATGACGCCCTTTCTCGCATCATCGCCTGGCGAGTCAAGAATCGCAGCGGCGGGAATGCACTGGTCACGATCGATGACTATGGGTTTCTACTCACTCTGCGACCATTTCAGGAGCTAACACTGGAAGATTTGCGTCTCTGCTTTGAACGGGAGGCGGCAGAGGAGGACTTGCGAGCGGCCTTACGTCGATCGGAGTTGGTCAAATGGCAGTTCCGAGGCGTGGCCCAAACCGGCTTGATGGTCCCACGAAACTATCCCGGACACGCCCGGAAAAAAAAGCAACTCAATTGGAGCTCGGAAGTGATCTTCCGGGTTCTCGAGCAACACGAACCGCACCATCCGTTACTCGAGGAAGCTTATCGACAAGCGATGCATATTTTTCTCGATGCCGAAGAGGCGACTGCTTTTCTCGATCGCGTCCAGCATTACGATTGGACGCTCCAGGAGCTGCCAGCCGTTTCGCCTTTTTCTTTCCCCATTTACGCGAGCAAGATCAAAGAGAGCATGATGCTGGAAGATCCGGCCATGGCGGTGGAGCGTATTTATCACGAAATGTACGCGCGGGTGGAACAGATCGCTGCCGCCGAAACGAAAGTCACGACGCAGTCTTCCCGGTGATTTTCAAGGATCATTTCTCGAGCCATGCCACCGATTACGCCAGATTCCGGCCGCGCTACCCCAAGGAACTGTTCTCTTATTTGGCCTCAATCAGCCCCAGCCGTGCGCGGGCTTGGGATTGCGCCACCGGAAATGGCCAAGCCGCGATCGGTCTCGCCGGGCAGTTTGACGGTGTAATCGCGACCGATGCCAGCGCGAAACAAATCGAGAACGCGCCCGCTGATCAACGGGTGCAGTATCGTTCCGCCGCCGCGGAAGAAAGCGGGCTCGAATCCGATTCGATCGATCTAATCACCGTCGCACAAGCGCTGCACTGGTTCGACCTGTCAAGATTTTGGACCGAAGCGAAACGGGTGTTGAAACCGCAAGGCGTGAGTCGGACCGTTCTGGCCACCAGAACGGGCGATCGTCGAAGCCGGCTATCGCACGATCGATTTTCCATTCCAGGAAATTGATCCACCTCTTTTCCTAATGGAAACGGGGTGGACACTCGATCAGTTACTCGGATACCTCCGCACCTGGTCAGCGACGCAGAAATTCATTGCCGCCAATAACTTTGATCCGGTTCATCAGCTTGAAAACGAACTTGCTCAGATCTGGCAGCCTCGCGATACGCCTCAAACGATCGTTTGGCCACTTAGTTTGCGTGTCGGTCGCGTCTAACTCAATCGAAGTGCTGGCTCAATCGGCCAAGCGCGAGAGCGCCTAGGCAAAGACCGAGGTCGCGCAATGCCACATCGAAATACCCGGGGATAGCCAAAAGATTGCAAATGATCAAAACCAGCCAAGCTGCGACGACGTAAGCGAAGATGCGCGGCTTAAGAGCTACCCCAATCCCGGCGATGATTTCGATCACGCCGACGACGAGCATCAATTGATGGCCGTGGCCGCCTACCAGATTGTTCATCACAGGCGGAAGATATTGATCCCAATTGACGAGGAGATGCAGGAATTTGTCCGCGCCCGCGATGATGGGCGCGACAGTAAAACCAAAACGCAAGATGGCAAAAGCTTGCCGGTCGAAGCGATTGGCCGGTAGACCATTCGCTCTAGTAGAGGTGACGTCCGTCATAAGTGTTCGTTAGTGGTTGAATGGAAAGATGCCCAAATTCGTTGGCTCCGACTAAATAGTCAAATATTTTTTGACTTATTTGGCAGGCCCCGCCAATCTGGCTATCTTTTTCGTTGCCTTGAAACCACCGCGTCCCACTGAAGACCGAGCAAAAGCTCCCCACGCTACCGGCAGCCGTGCTGAACTGATAGAGCTTCTCGGCCGGGGTGTCGCCACTGTGGCCGATCTAGCCAAACAGCTACGACTGACCCGAAACGCCGTCCGTTTTCATCTCGACTCCTTGCAGCGGGCCGGGCTTGTGCGCGCCACCGGAACTCGTCCGGGCAAACGACGAGCTCACGCAACCTACGAGCTGACTAAACAAGCCGATCAGCGCTTTCCCAATGCCTACAAACACTCTCTTCGAGAAATACTGGCTGAGCTGAAGCATCGATATAGGTCCAATACTGTTATCGCGATCTTGGGCAGCGCGGGCAATCGCTTGGCAAAAGGTTCATCGGGCGGTCGCAAGGACATGTCAGTGCGAAACCGCGCCGGCCAAGCGAAAAAACTGCTCGAGGCACTCGGCGGGTCAATCGCGATCGAATCGCACGGCGGGGTGTCCTTACTCCGGGCCGATGGCTGTCCATTAGCCGCAGTCGTGGCGGCTCACCCGGAAGTTTGCAACATGGTCGAAACCTTCTTGGCTCGATCCACCGGCGCGTCAGTCAGGCAGCAATGCCACCATGGTCCCAATCCCCGATGCCAGTTTCAAATCAAGAGCTCGACTTAGAGCTGAGTCAGCTCCAGGTTTTTGGGAGTAACGGCGTGAACAAAGGGGCGAGTCTTGCGACTCGCCCCTCCCCTGTCTATGAGCAGCTTCTCCTTAGCTTTTGCTCGTTGACACAACCTCGTTCAACTTAAAGATCGGCAGGAACATCGCGATCACGATGCCGCCGACAATCACTCCGAGGAAAACAATCAGCATCGGCTCGATTAGGGACGTGAGCGCGTCAAGCATGGCTTCGATCTCTTCGTCCCAGAAATCCGCCATCTTCACCAGCATGGTGTCGATTTTGCCGGTCGCTTCGCCGGCTGCCACCATGCGAACGAGCATCGGCGGAAAAATCGGTTTACGTGAAAGCGAAGCGGAAAGATTATCGCCCTTTTCGACATCTTCCGCGACGCCCTTAATGCTGGTCTCGACTACGTGATTGCCAGACGATCCGCCCACGATATCGAGCACCTCAAGGATCGGCACGCCGCTACGTATTAACTGCGCAAAAGTCCGGGCAAAACGCGACATGCAGATTTTGTGAATGAGCGGGCCGAACACCGGCAATTTCAGTTTCCATTTGTCCCAAATTTGCTTCCCGCGTTTCGAACGCAAAAAGGCCCGGACGCCAAAGATCACGCCAGCGAGTCCGCCAAAGAGGAGGTACCATTCACCGCGAACAAAGTTACTCAGGTCGATAAGGAACTGCGTGGGAGCAGGAAGTTTGGCACCAAAGTCGGCGAAGATTTCACCGAATACCGGAACCACCCGCACGATCAAAAATGTGGTGATGGCAAAGGCAATAATGACTACGATGACCGGATAAGTCATCGCCGACTTCACTTTCTTGCGCAGGCGCGCACTGGCCTCGAGAAATCCGGCAAGGCGATCGAGAATCTCAGCCAGCAAGCCGCCCGTCTCACCCGCTTTCACCATGCTGACAAACAGCCGGTTGAAGACGCGAGGATGTTTGGCAATCGCTTCGTTAAAACTTTCGCCGCCTTGCACGCGCGTTGTGACATCACTAACGACATGTCGCAACGCTCGCTGCCGTTTCGGATCGGCTTGTTCGTAAAGCGTCGTCAACGCTTGAACCAGCGAAATACCAGCTTCGATCATGGTGGCAAGCTGCCGCGTGCAAAGGACCAGATCGGTCTCTTTTACGGTCCAGGTTTTCTTTCGCGACCGGCTGGCGATGGCTTTGCGCTGGAGCGACAACACCATCAAGCCGCGACTCATCAGAGCGGTCACGGCGTTTTCTTCGTTGAGAGCTTCTTGCACGCCGGAAACGATTCGGCCGGTGGTATCACGTGCCTGATAGGAGAAGGTAATCATGCCAGGAGAATTATGAAAATAATAGCAGCTATGATGCCAGTAGCCGCAGCCTGATCACCGCCCGCAAATGCCGCCCCGCGCCACTGAGCTCCATCACATTTCTTCTTCCCTCTTGATCTGGCACGCCTTCGATCGAGCAGCGAAAACGGAACTGTTCTCCACCGCCATTATCACTCACGCCGGCACAATCGTCATCGATCCAATCGCGTTGACTGATCTCGCCGAACAAGAGCTAAACAAGCGCGGTCCAATCTAATCAATCATTCTGACCAATGCGAATCACCTCCGTGCCGCGATCTCTTTTCACGAACGGCACGCCGCACCGATTTTTGCCGCGACTGAATTGAGCAAAGAAGTGCCGGATGCGCAGGCGGTAAACAATGCGACAGCCATTCATAGCCTGCGTATAATCGGACTTGATGGGGCCGCTCGTGGTGAGCTCGCCGTTCATGATCCGCGCGATGGCGGCAGCGTCATCATCGGTGACGCACTGATCAATTTCGATCCTTACGGCTTCACGGTGTTGCCGAGAAAGTACTGCCTGAATCAAAAGGTCATGATTCGTTCCCTGCACCGCCTTCTTGATCTGGAGTTCCAACGCCTCCTCTTTGCCCACGGAACCCCCATCACAGAACGCGCACCTGAAAGGCTGCAATCCTTGCTCGCCAAACGGAAATGACGAGCTCACAACTCGAACCGATTCCGCCCGATATTCCAGTGAATAATTATGGAAATGTGATCACGCGATTTTTGCGTCTGATCCGCTTCTCCCATACCATCTTTGCCCTGC
>QHNB01000262.1 GCA_003217965.1 Verrucomicrobiota bacterium
GCCGCCGACAATCGTGGAAATTAACCCGACAACGACTGTGATGGCACCGAGCAATACACGGGAGGAGGCTGGTTGCTGTCGAAATTGCAGATACGCCGGCATCCAGAATGCGATCCCGCCGAGCGCAAAAGTCATTGCGGTTTGAGCAAAAGTATTAAGGACAAAGGACCGTGTTTTCGCCAGCTTCAGGTAATCGCTGAGATCAGCCCGTTTTTGCCGGGATTGCGCCCCTTCTGAAGTGCGGGGATCGCGCTGGAAAAAACAAATTAAGCCGAGCAACAACCCGGGTGGCGTAACGAGATAGAAAGCCCACCGCCAACCCAGATACACGTTGATGGTCCCGCCCAGCACATAGCCGAGCGCGCTGCCGACTGGGATTGCCGCGCAAAACGCTGCCATGACACGTCCCCGAACGCTTAGAGGGAAAATATCGGCGAGAATTGTCGGAGCTGCCGGGCCGTAGCCGCCTTCGCCGATCCCGACGAAAATGCGAGTCAGCAGAAGCATCGCGAATGTCATTGCCAAGCCAGAGGCTCCGCTGGCCAAGCTCCAAAGCAGCACCGCGGAGCCGACAATAAACCAGCGCGAGAAACGATCGGCCAACCAGCCGAGTGCCGGCGCTGCCAGCATGTAGGTGACGAGAAAAGCCGTGGCGAGTGTGCCGGTCATTGCCATCGCGTTCGGGTCATCCGGCCGAAAAAATGACGCGCGAATTTCCGGTTCGACCGCGGCCAGGATCTGCCGATCGATATAATTAAAAAGATTGATGGAGATAAGGAGCGTGAGAGCTGTTATCGCACCTGGTTTTCGCTCGCGAGCCATGGAAAGGCGATTGCAGAGGCAGAAGTGTCGAATGTAAACCTTAAACAATGCTGGGAGATTCTGCCGCCGAACGCGCCTTTTATTTATTTGGTTCCCTGATTGTCAGGCTCGCCTATCGCGTGAAGGCGATCGGGCACGAGAATCTGCCGCGCGGCGGCTGTTTACTCCTGCCGAACCACATCACCTGGGTTGATGCGATCGTGCTCCAGCTCGGTTGCCCGAGGCCGATCCGTTTCATTATCGATGAGGAATTTTACCGAAATCGAATTCTGCACCCGATCTTGCGCATGGTGCGGGCGATCCCGATCAATCGAACCCGCCCGCGTGAAGCGATCCGCCGCGCTGCCGCGCAAATTCAAGCTGGTCAGATCGTTTGTATTTTCCCAGAGGGGCAATTGTCACGCACCGGGACGCTGCAACGGCTGCAGCGAGGATTTGAAATCATCGCGCGGCACGCTCGCTCTCCGGTCGTTCCCGTTTTTCTAGATCAACTGTGGGGCTCGATTTTTTCGTTTCGCGGCGGACGATTTTTTCGCAAATGGCCGCGCAAATTACCCTATCGGGCGACGGTAGGCTTCGGCCCGGCCCTGACCCCGGTGGAAGCGACACGCGCGCGGCTGCATGAAGAGTTACTAAAAGTTGGAGCCGATTGCTTCGAACAACGCCGCGAATTGGGGGAACATCTCGCGCGGCGCGCTATTCGCGGACTGAAACGCGCTCCTTTTTACACCGTTGTCATTGACGGAATGGACGGAAGCAAACTGAGTCGGGGGAAACTTCTCGGTCTTTCGATCGCTCTCAGTCAATATCTCCGCAAGCATTTTTCAGCAAAGCGGCTCGCCATCGTATTGCCGGCGGGGAAGGGAGCGGTTGTCGCGAATCTCGCGACCGCGCTCGCGAATAAAGTTCCGGTCGGCCTGAACTTCACCGCCTCATCTGACGCGATCACTTGTGCAATTCGACTCGCTGAAATTGACACCGCTGTCACTGCCACACAATTCCGCGACCGCTTTCCGAATCTTCCGTGGCCGCAGAACATCGTTTTGCTCGACGAACTGCTGCCTAAATTGAAGATGAAAATTCTGTTTTGGTGGATCGCGAGCATTCTCATACCGCACACTCTTTTGTCGCGTTGGCTCGACTTACCGAGTAGAGGCGGGCACGAAGAAGCAGTTTTGCTCTTCACGAGTGGCACCTCGGGCGAACCGAAAGGAGTCATCCTTTCGCACCACAATATTGTCGGTAATGTAGCGCAATTCACCGTCATGCTCGATGCCGGGCCGGACGATAGCATCCTCGCTTCCCTGCCATTTTTTCACAGCTTCGGATGCACGGTCACTCTTTGGTACCCACTGATCGAAGGCACACCCATCGTTACCTATCCCAACCCGCTCGAAGCGGCAAAGAATGCCGCGCTGATCGAGAAATACAAAATCACAGTCGTGCTGGCGACACCAACCTTCCTGCGCGCTTACTTGCGCAAGGCTGAGCCGGATCAGTTGCGCTCGGCGCGACTAGTCATTGTAGGTGCGGAGAAGATGCCGCTCGACCTTTCCGAGAAATTTTTTGCCCGATTCGGGAAATGCGTCTTCGAAGGCTACGGTTTGACGGAAACGACGCCCGTCGTCTCGGTGAATTTGCCCGATCCGATTCCCGAACGCCCGGATGTCACCGTTCAACCGCTCTATCGACTTGGATCAGTCGGAAAAATGGCGGCTGGTATTGCGGCGGAGATTCGCGACCCGGACACCGACCAAAAACGCACGATTTACGATACGGGAATGCTCTGGCTGCGCGGGCCGAATATTTTTGAAGGTTACTTGAAAGATCCAAAACGAACGGCTGAGGTTTTACGCAATGGCTGGCTTAAAACTGGCGACATCGGCCGGCTCGACGAAGATGGATTTCTCTACATTGAAGGACGACTGTCGCGTTTTTCCAAAATCGGCGGCGAAATGGTGCCCCACGAAGGGGTAGAACAACAAATAATCAGCGTACTTGGTCTAGAGGGAAGCGAGCGAAGAATTGCCGTTTGCGGGCTAACGGACCAGGCAAAAGGCGAATCTTTACTCCTTCTGACCGCCGATCCGATCGAGATGGATCAGTTGCGCGTCAAACTCAAAGAAAAAGGCGTGCCTAATCTTTGGATTCCGAAACGTGCGGTGGTAGTGGAAAAAATTCCGGTTCTGGCCTCAGGCAAGCTTGATCTCAAGAGATGCAAGGAGCTGGTGGGACAAAAATAGTAAGCGTTGCAGCGTGGCATTCAATCAGACGCTTGGAATAGCGCGGATTTTAGAAGTCAGAGCTAGCGGGGGTAATT
>QHNB01000263.1 GCA_003217965.1 Verrucomicrobiota bacterium
CCCGCACTCTGTGCTAAGGTCAGTTCGCACCGCTCCGGCTTGCCTCGAGCCTTGTGTCTCGTCAGGCGCCAAGATATTTGCGACCACAGAAAGCCAACTGTCATGATGAATGCTCCCTTGAATCCGAACAAAGCGCTCTGGGAAAAAGGCGATTTCACTCGCATTGCCGAAACGATGCGGGAAAGCGGAGAAGCGCTGGTGCGGCAACTTGAAATCAACAAAGGGCTCAAAGTTCTGGATCTTGGGTGCGGCGATGGCACCACCGCGATTCCGGCTGCGAAACTAGGAGCGGACGTGCTCGGCGTCGATATCGCGCGCAATCTGGTCGAGGCTGGAAATAAGCGAGCGGCGGAACTGGGCCTGACCAATTGCAGGTTTCAGGAGGGCGATGCGTCCAATCTGCAGCAGTTACAGGATCACACCTTTGACCTCGTCATCAGTATTTTCGGCGCGATGTTTGCGCCCAAGCCGTTCGAGGTGGCCAAGGAAATGGTGCGCGTGACCCGGCCGGGCGGTCGGATCGTGATGGGCAACTGGATTCCGAATGATCCGACGTTCGTGGCGCAGCTTTAGAAGATCAGCTCGAACTATACGCCGCCACCGCCGGAAGGTTTCGTTAGTCCGATGACGTGGGGGATCGAGAATAATGTGATCGAGCGATTCGCGATCGCCGGAGTTCCGGCGGAGAAGATCTCATTCGCGCGAGACACGTTCACCTTCAACTATCCAGGCACACCGGCAGCTTACGTGGATGAATTCAGGAACTACTACGGGCCGACCATGAATGCATTCGAAGCGGCAGAGAAAAATGGTCGAGCGGCCGACCTACAGAAAGAGCTGGAAGATTTGTTTACCAGCCAAAACAAAAGTAAGGATGCCACCTCCATTCCCGCAACGTTTCTGCGGGTGACGGTTGCGCTGTGAAGAAGCAAAGGAAGAATTAAGAAGGACGAATTAAGAAAGATTAGAGGGATCTCATTTCATTCGGTCGGCTCACCTGGCAACGCATCCAGGCCGGGAACGAGGTAGGCCCACATCTCCAGGTTCGCGAAGGACGTCAGCGGCAAACGCTAAAAGCGCCAGGACACGCTCGTGGTGATCAGGTAATCCGCGAAAGCAGCATTGCCACCGAAGTCGGTGTTGAGCTCTTTCGACACTTGGATGTCGGTCAGATTTTTGCTGGCATGCCGATGCACCGCTACCGGCGCAGTAACCGCAAAAGAGAAGCGGCCATAATCCATCGCGAGCCCTGGTTCGATTGAGAAAGCGTAGCCGGCATTGCGCCACCCCCTGCTACCACCGATCAAATCCTCTACCGGTACGCCTTCTAACCGAGTACCAAGGGTCACGAATAGCCCCCACTTCGGCCATATTAAATAGCCGATCCCTGCCCGGCCCAGATATTGATCCGGCACTGAGTTAAAGATGTATCCGAATTTGCCCAGAGTGAAATCAGGCTCGTTACCGGTTGGCTGCTGGACGCCGTTGATATCGCGCGGGTTGCTTAGGTAGATGCCCTGAACGTAGGCATAAGCGTTTGTAAAAAGTTGCTGGAATCCTGCTATCTCGAAAACGATGCCCCAGCCGCCGTCACCCGGCTGAATGGCGGGATCGACCGGTCGCACCACTGGTCCGGTGGGTTGATGAAAGATGTCCGTGGCGTCGTACTTCCCGCTGGGAAACTTAACTCCCAGTCCGAGGGCCACGTTGCCCTTACGCGCTTTCTCTGGGTCCCACAGCCAGGAAGTAGCGATCAGTTTGATGTCGCCAAGACCTGAAGCCCGGGTAGTGAACTTGTGCACGAAATCGTGTTCATAGTAGCTCGTTCGATCTCCTACTTGCGCTGGAATCTCGAGAGTGAGACTGAGCCGCGGTGTAGCCTGATAAGTCACCGCCGCATCGAAGCCGTAGACGTGAGTATTGGCGTAGAGAGCGGGGTCGGTGGGATAGGGCAACTCCTGGTCTCCGTGAAACTCACGGAATGAATGCAACCACCGAAAGGAGACACCAGCAGCGAGGTGGTTAGGCTGAAGATAGGGCGATTCCTCCGTGTACGAACAACAGGAACCGAGGGCACCCAAACTGGGCGCCAACAAACGCGCGGGCACTCACCCCTGGCTTAACAGGCGGGGCGTCGAAATAACCAAAACAAGAGCGGCGATGCAGACGGCAAGCGCATACCGGCACGCCGGCGGATTATTTTCTATGGAGAATTCACCTCGCTTTACGAGGGACGAGGTTTCGATTTTCTTCGCCGAAAGTCAAGCATTACCCGACAAAGCGTCGGACGTACGCGCATAACAATTGTTATTAAATACCAATTCGTCGCAACAAATCGGTCAACCGCGGGTCGCTGCGCAATGGATCATATTTCGGCTCGATTTTCATCCAGGGAATATTCCCAGCGCGCTCCTGAAATCCTCTCTCAAGCCAGCCGAACGCCTGGTCTCGGTCACCGAGAACTATGTAAATGTAAGCTATTAGGGTGGGGTCAACATACTCGTGCGCCAGTCGCTCTTGGAGCTTCTTGATAATTTTTTCGGCCTCCGCGCGGTGGCCGAGTCCTGCTTCGCTAGATCCAACCTCCGCCAG
>QHNB01000268.1 GCA_003217965.1 Verrucomicrobiota bacterium
TGGCGCCAGCACATTTCCCGATCGGGGATCAAGCAGCCGACTAGCTTTAACTAGCGTGAGGGGAGCGGGCGATTGGGCCGTTACCTCGCTGCTTAAAAGCAACGCGAAAAAAGATGCTACGAGAAGTGTGAACACTTTGCACAGGCGGACCGATCTTCCTTCCCGAGATGCGAGACCCGTCGAGTTCATATTTCGCGAAGGGCAACCATCGGATCGACTTTGGTCGCGCGACGGGCCGGCAGATAACAGGCCAGGAGAACGACGAGCAAAAAAAGGATCGCGACAGCGGCGAATGTCAGAGGATCGGTGGGTCGAACGCCATAAAGCAAACTGGCAATCAAGCGCGAGATGATCAGCGCGGCGAGAAGCCCGACGATCTCCTTATCGCGCATCAGCTTTAGTTGCTCATCGGTCACGCCGTTGCCGTGCTCGACGGAGTCCGCGCCCGCATTAATCGCCCTTTGAAAAGCATCACTGTCATTAGGTCAGAGGCGGTCCCCATTTTTGGATCGCTTCAGGCGCGCCATCATTTTTTCGATGTCAGCCGCTGAATAGGGCAATGCGGGATTGATCAGCTGATGTCCGTCCGCCGTAATCAAGACGACATCCTCTTCGTAGAAACCCTGTCCATCG
Source organism: Verrucomicrobiota bacterium (assembly GCA_003217965.1). GTDB lineage: Bacteria > Verrucomicrobiota > Verrucomicrobiia > Chthoniobacterales > UBA10450 > AV69. The sequence continues at coordinate 634 of QHNB01000268.1, forward strand.
ACATCGAAATCGGGTCCGAACGCCACTGTGTTGCTGGTATGCAATTCCTTCGGCGGCGGGTAGATCTCCACCATATCGAGGCCATGCGTGTACATGACCCATTTGCCGGGCTTGAGGAGTTCCAAAGCGGCGCGTTTGGCGAGATCAGAATGGAGTCCATCCTTGTGGGTTTCGACGTAACGGATGCAGGTCTGGATGATGTCGTTCGGGCTGACGCCGTCATGCATTGCCTGCAAGCCGCTTTGGTAAGCGCCGTTCATGAGCTCGATGATTTCGCGCTGCTCGGGCGTGAAGTGGCCGGACACGGGAAGCATTCGTCCGACGTCTCCCTTGTAGAACTCATAGTTGAAACCGAGATCCATCAGCACTGTTTCTCCTGCCTGCACAGTGCGGTTCAGGAGGTGATAGTCATAGGCCTTCTGGAAGACGGTTGCGCCGGACACAGGGCCGGTCTTGAGCTCGGGCCACATTCCAATTCCGTCCGCACCTGCGCGTAATGCTGCTTCGATAGCCGCTCCTTCAATTTCGCGGTTGGTCCGTCCAGGTGCGATCACAGCCATCGCCGCGCGGAAGCCTGCATCGGTGCATGCGGCCGACTTCTTCATGAGCGCAATCTCGGCGGGGCTTTTGACTGCGCGTATATTCTGTAGGGTGGGCGAGGCGTCGACGATGTTTGCATCCGGCCATTTGGCCTTGATCGCTTCCGACCACAGAAGATAAGGATTTTCGATGGCCGCTAGACCTGGCGGATTGCTTACGTCTGCAACCATTTTGCCCTCGCGGCTCTGGTCCAAATAAAGCAGGACGTCGGGATTCGCCTTGCGCCGTGTCTCGATGAAATCGGCGAATCCGTCCCACGCGACGATGTGCTCGATGCCAAGAGCCTGTTCCGTCCCATGATTCGGGTTGAGGTAGACAGAATCCCAGCCGCTCAGAGCGTCAAAACGACGCTGCTGCCTTTCCGTCGGCACCATCACGAAAAGCCAGCTTTCCCTCGTCGTTCCATCGACCGCGAGAATCGCGTCGTGAAGATTCTCAAGGCCGGTCAAATAGTAGAAGTTGGAATCCTGTTGGAAACCGGCATCGCGCCAACTCTTGGGACCCGAAAAGGAATGCAGGAGAACGATTCCGTCCGACGCCGCGTTCATGACGGACTGCCGCCGCGCCTGGAACTCGCTCGTGTCGATTCCCATGTGCGCAAGTGCCGTTCCGAACGAGCATGCAAGCAGCACGAATAGCAAAATCGTCCTTTTTACGATCGTCATCCGAGAGCACAACCGATCTTCAGCGCCGTGCGGTTGCGCGAAGAGCTATTCATATCTTAGCGCGACCAGCGGATCGACGCGGACCGCCCGCCGCGCCGGAAGGTAACAAGCAAGCAGAGCGACACCGAGGAAAAGGAAAGCGACGCCGGCGAAGGTCAGCGGATCCGTCGGCCGCACGCCGTAGAGCAGACTTGCCATCAAACGCGAAACGATCAGGGCGCAAACAAGCCCAACCGCGGCACCCACAATGGCGAGACCCAATCCCTGACGAAGAACAATGCGGAGAATGTTCGACCTTGACGCCCCAAGCGCGAGACGGATCCCGATCTCGTGGGTGCGCTCGGTCACAATGTAGGAAATGACTCCGTAAATTCCGATCGCTGCCAGAAAAAGCGCGGTCAGAGCAAACAGCCCAACCATTTCCAATGTGAACCGCCTTTGTGCGAGCGACCCTGACACGGTTTGAGTGAGCAGTTCGGCGCCAAAAACAGGAAGCGTTGAGTCGATCGATTGGACCTGCTCGCGGACCTGCTCCGGGATTGCAGCGGTATTCAATTTGCCGCGCAAAAATATCGCCAGATGCTTCGCGCCCCTCTGATAGACGCTGGAGTAGATTTGTGGAATCCGCGCATTCTCGAGCGACTCTGTTCGAGCATTTGCGACCACCCCCACGATGGTGGTCCACTCAGTCGCTCTGCGGGAAAGTTTCACATGTTTGCCCAAAGGATCCTCGTTAGGCCAATAGGT
>QHNB01000076.1 GCA_003217965.1 Verrucomicrobiota bacterium
CGAAGATGATCTTAAGAAAATTGTAGAAATTCAGCTTGGCCGACTAACCAAGCGCCTTGCCCAGCAAAACATCATACTCGAGCTGACGGAGACGGCAAAAGGCCTGCTCGCACGGGAAGGTTATGATCCGGTTTATGGTGCACGGCCGCTGAAGCGCGTCATTCAGCGCGATCTGCTCAATCCCCTGAGCCTCGATATCCTGGAGGGAAAATTCGGCGAGGGGCAGACCGTCAAGGTGCACGAAAAAAATCGGAAGCTCGAGTTTTCCGCCAAGTAGGTCCGATCGGCGGTTAAGCCAGTGAAGCGCACGTTGCCTTCGCCGTCGCGGTTGAACATCGGTGAAACGATGCTGTCTTGTGCACATGATCAAAACAACGTTAGCTCTACTTGCGGCTGGAGCATTTTCGACGTCGGCCTTCGCCGGCGATGCGCCATGCTGCGCCGGAAAAGCTTCGGCCGACGCCAAAGCGAACTGCATGACGTTCGCGAGCCTCAACATCACGGCTGACCAGAAGGCAAAACTTGAAACGTGGCAGGCGGAATGCATGAAAGGCGGCTGCACGAAGCAGAGTCGCGCTGCCTTCATGGAAAAAGCGAAAACGATTCTCTCGCCCGACCAATACGCGGAGTTGAAATCGAAGTGCGATAAAGGTTCGCGGCAAACACAGAGCTGATTCGGTTCGCGGAACTATTATTTGAGCGCGCCGACGATAAACTCGGCGCGCTTTTCTGTACAGGCCAGGTCGACGTTTTCTTAGCGAGGCACGAGGCACGAGGCACGATTCCGAATTAGGTAGGGGCGATTCCGGTGAGCCGCCCCTACTAGGATGTGGCGCCCCATCCCTTAGCGCTTCGCGATCACGTCTACTTCGAACGCGTATTCCATCCAGGTCCCGCGCGGTCGGGCGCGCTGCCGGCCGACCGCACCGCGGGGTTCGTCTTCGCCCCAGTACAAATCGATTTGCAGAGGGTGCACCCCCGATCCGGTGTCGCAAATGAACCATTCCTCACTGCCGATCTCTTCACGCACTGTTTGTGACTTGATCAACAGTGTCGCATGTTGATGCAGAAATTGGTTGCGCGAGGAAATGGCGCAGGAGCGGCGGGGAATGAGAACTTCGCCGCGCCGTCCGACCGGAGCTTGGGCAAATGCATAGCGCCCATCGCCGATCCACCGAATGTAATTTCGGCCATCGACCGGTTCGTTTATTCGTCCAAATCCTTCCTTTTTCACGGCCAACAAAAAATCGCGCGGGAACTTGCGGCTGCGTAAACCCGGCGCCTCTACTGGAGTAGAATCAAATCCTCGTTCCGCGGTAAAACCGGACTCTTTTGGAGTGTAATAAATCGTGCAGAAAAAAAAGTGTGGGTAAACGGCCCCATCGGAAGTTTGTTGCGGCCGCGTTTGAGAAACATGCCGTTTCAACTCGGAGACCTTCATATCGCGAAAAGCACGAAGCTGTTTGTCGGTCATTCCGTCGGTGACAGCATCTGGATTTTCACCAAAACTGCTAGTCACGCCCGCAGCCAGCGCGGTTAGGATTAGTCGGGAAAGAATTCGGCGACAGGACCGCCGAGAAGCACTTCGATCGGAAGGCGCTGGTATTCGTATTCGTAAGGTGGCTGCTTCCACTGGAAATAGTTCGCGTACATTCGCCGAATACAGCGTATGACTTCAATGCCCGTGGCAAATGGTTGGAATGAGTCGCGATCCGTGACATGGATTTGCGCGCCACCACATAGTTCACTCGCAAACTTGTGAAAGGTCGGTTGGAAAAAGATCTCGCGGCACTGGACGCCCGGCACTCGCCGTCGGTTGAGTTCATTGGCAATGAGGTCCGGATCGATCCAAGGCGCGCCAAAAATCTCGAACGGTCGGGTCGTGCCGCGGCCTTCCGAAATGTTCGTCCCTTCGAGCAGGCACATGCCGGGATAAACGGTGGCGGTATCGAGTGTTGGCATATTGGGTGACGCCATTATCCAAGAGAGGCCGGTGTCATTGAACCACATCATGCGCTCCCAATTTTTCATTGGCAAAACAGTCAATGCACACTTTGGAAACACGTCGTGCTGAAATTGCGTGGCCAGTTCGCCGATTGTTTTGCCGTGCCGGACGGGAATCGGATGCATTCCAACAAAAGAGCGATATTCCGGCTTTAATAGCGGGCCTTCGATGGTCACACCATTAATTGGATTCGGCCGGTCCAGAACGATGACGGCAACATTGGCGCCTTCGCAGGCACGCATGCACAAAAACATCGTCCAAATGAACGTGTAATAACGCGCGCCGATATCCTGGAGATCAATCAGGACGGCGTCGAGATCGCGCACCATTTCAGTGGTGGGCTCCCGGTGCTCGCCATACAGACTGTAAACGGGGATGTGCAGTTTGGGATGTTCGTAGCTGTGCCATTCGATCATGTTGTCCTGCGTTTCACCGCGGAACCCGTGTTGCGGACCGAATAGCGCGGTCAGCCGAAACAGGTTTCCGTTTTCCTGTTCCAGAATTCGCGCGGTGTGTTCGAGCGTCGAATTAACTGAAGCCGGGTGGAGTAGTGCTCCGATTCGCGCGCCGCGGAGCTCACGCGGCCAAATCTCGCGGAGATGATCGATCGGAAGCTGGACTGCCATATGCAATATTTGTAACGGCTTATGACCGTCGTCCATAAATGTCGGCGGGTGGACGTTCAACGAACCGGCCCCTAACGGGCTGGTAGGGGCGGTTCACCCGAACCGCCCGGCGGGCTCCGCTACTAACGCACGTCGGCCCTTGCACGTTCACCAAATCCCCAGCAGGCGATTGAGGTCAATCGCCGCTACCTACGTCACGATCCGTCGCCTCGCTCTTGCCTTTCGCAGGTAAGGTCGGCGGTTCACCGAACCGCCCGGTTAAGCTCAGCGGCTTGATACGCAATCAGCCTTTCGAAAGGAATCACCACGAAGGACAAATGGTCATTGATTGGCGCGCGTAACGAAACCGGTACGCATTGGATTATTGAGAATGTAATCGGCCTTCTCGGGGAGGCTTTCATCCTTGCGCACCCGATGATCGAAATAATTGCGTTGCCATTTAATACCTGTCGTTCTCGCGATGATTCGTTTGAAATCGCGGACGATATCCGAGAGCGGTGCTTTGCCGTCGATTCCGATCAACAAATGAAGGTGATCCGGTATCAGAAGAAGAAGGTTCAAGTACCATCGAGCCTTCGCGTGATACAGCCGCGCGGTTGTGAACAGCATTGCTGCTAACGATTCATGGCAAAGCGAATTTCGATGGCGGGCGACACAGCAGATCGTAACGAAATAAATAGCGCCAAACCTAGTGGCGAAGTGCGTGCCGTGATCGAGTTGTTTTCTGTGTCGACGTTCCACCAGGTAAATGTTCTAGACGCGTTGGGCGATTGAGGTCAATCGCCCTACCTGTTCCAATGGCCGTTCAAACATTGCACTGCTGGTAGGGGCGGTTCACCGAACCGCCCCAGTGTGCCTGATTGCGAACGTCTGCCAGAGCGAATCAGTCAAAATCAGGCGGAGCGATCGGCCAACTTTCTCCGCTTAAGACTGATCCACAAAATGGGGACTATTTTCACAAGAGCAATGAGGATCGTTGCGATCGCACAAGTTTTTGCGAAGAGCTCACCATTGCGAGTGTAGAAAGTCAGCACCGGTTCTATCGGAATATTGACGTCGCCAATCAGTGTGCCTTCTTCGAAGATGCTTCCTTGATCGTCGCGTAACACCTGTGTGACGCGGCCAAATTCGTTGACGAAACAAGTCACTCCCGTGTTCGCTGCGCGCACCATAGGCCGCCGCGTTTCAACACAGCGGAACACGGCGTTTGCAAGATGCTGGCGCGAACCGGCCGAACGTAGAAACCAGCCATCGTTTGTCACGTTGGCGAGAAAATCGGCGCCGTGTAGAACGAATTGGCGCGTGAGCTCGCCAACGGTGTCTTCAAAGCAAATCAAGGAAGCAAGGCGGCCGTGGTTTTTCGAAAGTTGAAAGACAGTGAATTCGTGGCCGACGTCGAAATCTTCGGGCACCTGATCACCTGCAATCTTCGCAAAAAGGGGAAAAGAACGCCGCAACGGAACATATTCGCCAAAAGGCACGAGGTGAACTTTGCGATAAAGTTGGACCTGTTGGTCCAGTCGGACCAAAAGAGCAGCGTTATAAACGCCCTCCGGCGGCGCGTCGATAACTCCCAGCAAAATATCGACGCCAGCTGAAGCGGCCAATTCATTTACAAAATTAAAGGATTGCTCGTCCTCGAGCACAGGCGCAGGTAAGGCGCTTTCGGGCCAAACCAGGAGATCGATGCCCGAAGTCGATGTCAGCGCTATTCTGCTTAAACGGTCGAACTTCTCGAAGATCTTCTGCTTATAACGGAGGTCAAATTTCTCTGCTCGCGGCACGCTCGCCTGTACTAGGGCGACGTGCAGCGGCCGGGTCGGCGGTCGGCTTTGCACCGCGTTCACTCCGAAGGCGAAAATACCGACCAATCCGACCATTGTGAGAGTCAGATCGTAATGCGGTCGCATGATCCGGCTGCGGGTTTCCTCCCATATCCGGCGTGCCGTTGTCGCCAGAATGGAGTTTGAAAATGCAACGAAGAACGTCACGCCCGCGACGCCAGTGAATTCCGCCATTTGGATCATCGGCCAGGTGGCGTGAAGGGCGACCCCCAAGCCATTCCAGCCAAACCCGGAAAAGAGCCAGCCGCGGGTCCATTCCAGCCCCGTCCAGGCAGTGGCGAGACAAACAGCCAGAAAGAGATTGTGACCGGAGCGCAGCCAAGGCGAACTGCTCGACAGCGTTTCCGGGTTCGCGCGCGAGAGCATTTCCGTCCATTTATCAACAACGACAATTCGCGAGGTCTCGCGTGGTCGCATCAATCCACAAAACGCGGCCCATAACGCGTAATAAATCGCCATGTAGAATTGCAGGACGAACCAGCCGAGCGCGGTGACTGTTGTTAGCCAGAAAAAACTGATCCAGAAAAACGTCAGGCCTGCGAGGTACCCCAATTCGAGGTCCCGTAGCCACCGTCGTCGTACTTTTTCACCGGAAAAAAAAACCGCGGCAATGAGAGGAGCTAATGCGAACCAACAAAGCCAGGTTTGATCGAACGGCGGCAAACTTGCCGCACCAAGAACACCGCTAAGGATTGCTGCCAGCCACGGCCAGAGCCGCTGCATGGTCACGGCTAACCGCGCCGGCGCCGCCGCCGTTGTTCGTGCGACTCGCGGCGTCCGGGATGGAGGGCTTCACGCAAATCTCTGGCGTAGGATTGATTGACCCGGAACATCGCGCGTCCGACATCTTCGGCCGTGCGAATGTTTACCCTGTTCGCCAGTACGTAGCCCATCGTCAGCAAACCATCGAGAGTATCAATGAGTTCGCCTGCTTCTAGTTCCGCCATCCGCTCGAGCAATGCGCTACCCGGCATCGCTGCTCCGGACAGCCCGAGGGTTTTGAGAAGCGTGATTTCCCCGCCGCTCAAGTTAATCTCGCGTGACACGCCGGAATTTTTCGCGCGAATCGCGTGCTGTCGAGTACGTTATTTACCAAGCCGCCGATTGGCATCGGCTTCTAACCAGCGCCATATCCCTTCGAGACGTTTGCCGGCCTCGGTCTTGGCGTTGGCCAGTTCTTCACGCGATAATTTTTCCTTACTCGGGCGGCGTTGTGCGAAAAGATAATATTTGATTTTCGGCTCGGTGCCGGAACCCCGTACCGCGATTCGCGTTTTATCAGCGAGCTCAAAAATCATCAGCTTTTCTTTTGGAATTTCGTCGCCTTCCACATCGCGAATTGTTTCTCGCTCGAAATTTTTTGTGCTCGCGACAGCGCCCCCGAGTATTTCGCGCGGCGGGTTTTCATCATAGGAGACGAGGAGCCGTCGAATTTTCTCCGCTCCGTCCGCGCCTTCGAAAACGAGGGATGCGTTTTTCTCCTCGAAATATCCGAACTTGGCATAAATGGAATCGAGGAGTTCATCGAGTGTTTGGCCGTTCGCCTTCGCGTAAGCCGCGACTTCACAAAACATAATTGCAGCTCCGTTGCCATCCTTGTCGCGCACGAAATCGGCGCCGCTATAGCCGTAACTTTCTTCGCCCCCAAAAATGTAGAATGCCGATTTAGTCAGCCGCAGCCGGCGTGTTTCGTCCTCTGACAATTTTCGATAGTTCTTCGCCGAAACCGCGGCCTCGTATTTACCAAGCTTTGCCCCAATGTATTTGAAACCGGTGAGCGTCTCGACGCAACGGACTCCGAACTTTTCCGCGATCGCCTTCTGCAGATCGCTCGTGACAAATGTTTTGATGATCACTGCATGAGCGGCGTTCTCTTTATTAAGCACACCGCGATCGAACAGTGTCTTTACCCGATAATAAGCCAGCAAGGAACCGGTCTGGTTTCCCGATAAAAGCTTGAATTTGCCGTCGCGGGTGCGCGCAGCTACGCCCATTCGATCGCAATCGGGATCGGTAGCGATAACGAGATCGGCGCCATCGCGTCCCGCTAAACTAATTCCATATTTCAATGCCTCGGCGTTTTCCGGGTTTGGTGATTTAACGGTTGGAAAACGGCCGTCGAATTTGTCCTGCTCCGGCACAACAGAAAAATTCAATCCGAGTCGTTTCAGCATGGGCTTGATAATTACGCCGCCAGTTCCGTGAAGTGGCGTGTAAACAATTTTCAACTGTCTGGCGTTCGTGATGAGCTCCCGATCGAGAATCAACGTCTCGAGCCGGTCCATGTAAGCTCGATCGATTTCGTCACCAACCGTCACGACGTGACCGGATCTCTTCTCCGCCACATAGTCTTCGCTCGTGATGGCGTTGACCTCTGCAATGATGCCGCTCGCATGTGGTTCAATCACTTGAGCGCCATCATCGAAATAAACCTTGTAGCCGTTATCGTGAGGCGGGTTGTGGCTCGCTGTGATGACAATGCCCGCATCCGCATTGAGGTCACGCACAGCAAAGGAAAGTTCCGGCGTCGATCGCGGTCCTGAAAACACAACGGCCTCGCAACCGCAATCCGAAGCAATCTTTGACGTTAAGTCCGCGAACTCTTCGGAGAAATGACGAGTGTCATGCACGATCACGATCTTTGGATTGCTCGAACCCGCTTTCCCGGCGCGCCATTTTTTGAGATACGAGATTAGTCCGCGCGTGGCACGACTGATATTGAAGAAATTCATGGCGTTCGTACCGACGCAGGGGAATTGCGGCCGACCCATCACCGTGGGCGTACCGCGTTCCGTCGCGGTTACGATTTTGCCCATGGTGCGTCCACGCAATCCACCAGTTCCAAAGGCAAGCGTCTTGTAAAAACGATCGTTCAGCTCAGACCATTCACCCGCATCCGCCAGTTCCTCGACGACACATCCGTAAAAGTCGGTGCGTTCGCCTGACAAGAGCCGGCGGATGTTTGTCGCCGCATCAGCGCGTAATTTGCCCAGCCGGACGGCATCCTCGATCCGCTCTTGTAAACGCTCCAATTCCATCGGCACTGTCATCATTCCGATACGAGTTCGCAATGCAACACGTTTGCGGCGCTCTCTTCCGAAGGTGTTCTCAGCGCTAAGCGTGCATTGCGCGATAATGGGTCCGCCTACTGATCCAATTTACAGGGCGACAGAGCGCCGTGGCTACAGGACTGCGGCCGCCTCGCTCTGCCGAGGCGTTCTTGACATGATTATATTTGCTCAAGCTCCACAGAGCGTTCGAGCACATCGAAACCGGTCAATGCCGAATGGTGAGGGAAGAGAGAAGCGACGATCGATTAATGGCTGGGCCCGTGTTATCCAATTTTGCTGAATGAAAACGGCGATTGTCGTCGCGCGGCACGGTCACAAGGTTCGTCTCTCGAAAATCGATCCGGATGATACTGCCGGTGTGACCAAAGAAGAAGCACTCGAACGAGTCGCGCGGCTTTGGGAAACACTCAACGATCTTCAGGAGACTTTCTATGCCGAGAGCCGGCGCAGCATCCTTGTAATTTTCCAAGGGATCGATACCGGCGGGAAGGATGGCTCGATTAAAAACTTATGCCGCAGTTTTAATCCAGCCGGTGTTCGAATCGCTTCTTTTAAAACCCCGACCCATGTCGAACTGGACCACGATTTCCTTTGGCGAGTCCACAAGGCGACGCCAGCGAACGGGATGATCGGGATTTGGAACCGCTCCCATTACGAAGACGTGCTGATCGCGCGCGTCCATCGGTTGATAAAGAAGAAGGTCTGGAAAGGGCGCTACGAGCAAATCAACGCCTTCGAAAAGATTTTAACCAATAATGGGACGACGATCTTAAAATTCATGCTTCATATTTCGAAGGACGAACAACTGAAGCGTTTGCAGGCGCGCATCGAAAATCCCAAAAAACAATGGAAATTTAATCCGGCTGATCTCAGGGAACGTTCGTTGTGGGACGACTATCAGGATGCCTATGAAGATGCGATCAACTGCTGCTCAACTAAGCACGCGCCGTGGCATATTGTGCCCGCCAACCACAAATGGGCGCGAGATCTTGCCATCGTCGAAACCGTCTTGGAGATCCTGAAAAAAATGAAACCGCGTTATCCGACGCTCTCGTTCGATCCGAAGACAGTTACGGTCCAATAATTTGGCTCACAGCAGCGCGGCTTGTAGCTCTGGTAAACCAGAAAACGATTTGATCGGAAGCGAGTTCCGCGCTTAGTCGAGAGCGGCCGCGCGCAATGAATATTCACGAATATCAAGCCAGGGAATTACTGCAGCGTTTTGGCGTGGCGACGACGCGAGGAAAAGTAGCATCGACCCCAGAAGAAGCCGAGCGAATCGCGCGCGAGATTGCGCCCTCTGAAATTGTGGTCAAAGCACAGATTCACGCCGGCGGGCGAGGGAAGGGGAGCTTTACCAATGGATTTAAGGGTGGCGTGCATATTTGCCATACGCCTGAAGAAGCGCGGGAAATTGCGTGCAAAATGCTTGGGCAAACATTGGTCACGCATCAGACGGGACCGGCCGGACGAGTCGTAAACAAGGTGCTTGTGGCCGAGTCGGCACAGATCGGCCGCGAAATTTATTTCGCGGTCCTGGTCGACCGCCCGACTGCAGCACCGCTAGTCGTCGCTAGTACTGAGGGCGGAGTGGAGATCGAAACGGTGGCAGCGCGATCTCCGGAGAAGATTATTCGTGAATCGATCGATCCGTTGGCGGGGTTGCAGCCATTTCAAACGCGAAAACTTGCCAAGCACCTCAATTTCGAGTCGTCGCAGCTTAAGGCAGCATCGAAATTATTCGATGGTTTGTATCGGACCTTCATCGGTCTCGACTGCTCGATGGTGGAGGTCAATCCACTTGTCGTTACCACCAGCGGCGATGTGCTGGCTCTCGATGCCAAGTTCAATTTCGATGATAACGCGCTCTATCGATATCCCGATGTTGCGGCTATGCGCGATACGGCAGAAGAGGATCCGCGTGAAGTAGAAGCCTCCAAACATGGACTGAATTACATCGGTCTGAACGGAAATATCGCCTGCTTGGTCAACGGCGCCGGGCTCGCCATGGCGACGATGGACATCATCAAGTATTACGGCGGAAAGCCGGCCAATTTTCTCGATGTCGGCGGCAGCGCAACCGAAGAGCAGGTGACCGAAGCGTTCAAGATTCTGGTGGCGGACAAACGGGTCGAAGCGATCCTGGTAAACATCTTCGGCGGCATCGCCAGGTGCGATGTCATCGCGCAGGGAATTATTAATGCGGCCAACACGGTAAAGCTTTCCGTTCCGCTCGTGGTTCGACTGGAAGGGACGAAGGTCGAAGAAGGGAGAAAACTGCTTAAAGAAAGCGGTCTGGCATTAATCACCGCGAGTGATTTGGCCGATGCTGCGGAAAAGGCGGTGAAGGCTGCAGGTTCAAAGAGCAGCGCTGGAAGCCCAAGTTAAATGAAGATCAAGAAAATTGGTTTTGTTGGGATTCCTGTGACAGACATGAAACGGGCTCGGGAATTTTATGAAGGTCTTCTTGGCTTGGAAGTTTCCGACGAAATGATGAGCGGAAAGTGGATTGAGTACGCAGCCGGCACTGACACGCTCGCAGTTGCGAATGTGGGAGATCATTGGTTGCCGTCAGATCAAGGAACCGGTGCTGCCCTGGAGGTCGAAAATTTTGATGATGCAATCATGCAACTAAGAAAAGCCGATGTTGTGTTCGCAGCCGAGCCGTTCGAAACGCCATGTTGCCACATGGCCGTGGTGCAGGACCCGGATGGAAACAAGCTGATGATTCACAAACTCAAACCTCAAGAAGAAAAAGGAGTCTGCTCATGATTAAGGAAGTCGCCTTTGTCGCCATCGCCGTTTCTGACAAAGAACGGGCGCGGAAATTTTATCAGGAAACCCTCGAGCTGAAGCCGAGCACAACAGCCATGGACGGCGCGTGGGTGGAATATGACATCGGTCCAGTCACGATCGGTGTCGGTTGTCATCCGGCGTGGCAGCCATCGCGCGACGGAACTTCGGTCGCACTTGAAGTGGAAGATTTCGATAGCGTGTACGCGAAGCTAAAAGAGCGCGGCGTTACCTTCGATATTGAGAAGATGGAAACGCCGGTCTGTTGGATGGCGCAGTTTCGCGATCCGGACGGAAACAAACTGCTCATTCACAAACGAAAGCAAAAATGAAACCGGAATCGCCAAGGAAACCAGGAAGGCACGAATCAGAAAATTTAGATGGGTGCATCATTGCGCTGCTTCCTGTGTTCCTGCGTTCCTGAGAAAAATGTCTGTTCTCGTCGATAAAAACACGCGGCTCCTTGTGCAGGGGATCACCGGCAGCGCCGGAGCATTTCATGCGCGACAATGCATGGAATACGGCACCAATGTCGTTGCCGGTGTTACGCCCGGCAAAGGAGGACAAAAGTTTGACGGTAAGGTGCCGGTCTTTGACACGGTGGCGGAGGCGCGTGCGCAAACCGGTTGCAATGTCTCAATGATATTTGTTCCCGCTGCCGGGGCTGCGGATTCGATTCTGGAAGCGGTCGATGCCGGGGTGGAGCTCGTCGTCTGCATCACAGAAGGAATTCCGGTCATGGACATGATGCGGGTGAAAGCGCAGATGCGCGGCAAATCGAGCCGCCTCATCGGACCGAATTGTCCCGGGATCATCACGCCGGGTGCGTGCAAGATCGGCATCATGCCGGGTTACATTCACAAGCCCGGAGGCGTCGGCGTTATTTCGCGATCAGGCACTCTAACGTATGAAGCAGTGTGGCAATTAACCAGCCGTGGCCTCGGTCAATCCACCTGCATCGGCATCGGCGGCGATCCGATCAATGGCATGTCCCATCTCGATGCCGTGAAACTTTTCAACGATGATTCCGGAACGGAGGCGATGATTCTAATCGGCGAGATTGGTGGCTCGGCCGAAGAAGAAGCGGCTGATTGGATTCGCGATAACTGTGAGAAACCAGTCACTGCATTCATCGCCGGCTTAACTGCGCCGCCTGGCCGTCGAATGGGGCATGCCGGCGCAATTGTATCGGGAGGAAAAGGAACCGCTGCGGGAAAAATCGAGGCGCTCAAGGCCGCTGGTATCGCGATCGCGCCGACTCCGGCGGCCATGGCCGATACGCTGATCGCGCAGATGAAAGGCGAATCATAGTCATGCCAAACGCTTCTCGCGGACTTGAAGGTGTCATCGCAAACACAACGCGTCTGAGCGATGTCATCGGCAGCAAAGGCCAACTCATCTACGCCGGCTACGATATCAACGAGCTCGCCGGCAAAGTGAGCTACGAGGAAGTCGTTTATCTGCTTTGGAACAACAAACTGCCGACCCGGGCGGAGTTGGAAAAGTGTGCGGAGCAGTTGCGTTCGCAGCGTGAACTTCCCGGCGGCGTGATCGATTTCATCAAATCCGCGCCGAAAAGTGCAAACCCAATGGATGTGCTTCGCACCGGGGTGTCGATGCTCGGTCTTTACGATCCGGAAATGGAGAAGGAAGCGACGCCGCAGATGAACAAGGACCGTGCTCGCAGTATTACCGCAAAAATTGGTGTGATTGCGGCGTATTTTCACCGGGCTCGCTGCGGCGAACCACTTCCGACGGTACGTCGGGATTTGAGCGAAGCTGCGCATTTCCTTTATTTAATGACCGGCAAAGAACCCTCAAAAGAAGCGAGCGATACTCTCGACGTCGCGTTCGTCTTGCATGCCGATCATGGCATGAACGCATCGACCTTTAGTGCGCGCGTCACGATTTCGACGTTGAGCGACATGTATTCGGCGATCACGTCTGCCATTGGCACACTCAAAGGGCCGTTACATGGCGGTGCCAACGAAGGCGTGATTCACATGCTGCAAGAAATTGGGGACGAGAAAAACGTCGATACTTACACCGAGCGACAGCTTGCCCAGAAGAAAAAGATCATGGGTATTGGCCATCGCGTTTACAAAACGCTCGATCCGCGTGCGCCTCATCTGCGGGCGATGGCGATAAAACTGAGCGAAAAGATTGGCGAACCGAAATGGATCCGCATGTCGGAACGGATCGCCGAGCTGATGAAGAAAAAGAAAAACCTGAACGCCAACGTCGATTTCTATTCGGCGACCGTTTATCACTCGCTCGGCATCCCGACCGATCTGTTTACACCGGTCTTTGCCATTGCGCGTTGTTCGGGCTGGTGCGCGCATGTTCTCGAACAATTGGAAGATAACCGGCTTTATCGACCGCTGAGCGAGTATGTGGGCGAACCGGTTGGCAAAAAAGTCGTTCCTCTCGACAAACGATAAGCGGTAGCAAACAACCGGTTGGGACCGTTCAGCTGCGGCTTTCAAAACTTCGTCAAAAGTGCTGCTGCGAATCGACGAACCGCTAAAGCAGGCAGCAGGTCAGATGATTTGGGTCTGGTATAGGCAATCCATTGCCGATTCTAATCAACTCTTACGGGCGTTTCGGCTGAAATATATCAATTTGGATTTTGTGGTGGCGGCCGCCGTCCATGCGTAAATAGTGTGTCCCATGAGTTACACCGAGGAAAAGAAACCAGACCTGCCTGCTGGGGCGCGGCTCCTGAACGTAGGCGAGACAATTGAAGACGGCGATCTACACTGGCAGCCAACGGTAAAGCACTGGGTTGCGGTCACACCGCAAGGCGAGGAGAAGGTCGAAGCGGGGCAGCACGGTTTTTACTGTCGCAAAAATAATGACGCCTGACGGCGAAGAGTCGAGTCGTGCGAGGTTGCCATCGTGCAGTGTATGCTCAAGATTGGCTCACTGGACAATATCAAGAGCCACACTAGGCGCGCCTTCTGCCGGGAAGAGGTAGGAAACGTCCTACCGAAGATCAGTTAACAGTTATTACGGTCTAAGTTGCCACAGCTCTCCGGGGGACAACACCTGTAATCTGCGGAGATAAACCAGCTCCGAATCCCACATCGCAGTAAATACATAGGTCCACCCTGGCCGGACGTTCACTGTTGTCGAAGTCGGCTCGACATAGCCTGTGGATGGCACTTTGAACACGGTTAACACATGGCGCCCCGCTGGCACCCAACCGTCATAACGGTGACCCTGTGTGATGTTTGCGACAGACCAGCCATCGATCTGAAGATGGAAAGCCCGATTCCATCCGAAGTTCGGTACTCTTTGCACAATCAGGCGACCAGGCGGGGGACTCCCTTGCGCAACAATGCTGATGAAAATTGCGCACGCAAAAGCAAGAATCGGTAGAACCTTGCTAACGAAACTATGTCTCGGTTTCATGGCAGAAATTATGCATAGGAGTGGTTTTTGGCCAGTGCGGCATCGATCACCGTCTATGCATCGCATTTCCGTGGAGTCGTGATGCACTGGCTGCACCAATCAACCCAAAAAGCATATGAAATGCGCCGCAGGCTGTCGATTTTGCCTAACATGTAGCAAACTGTTTTTTGCGCTCGTAGATAGCGCCGCAGGCGCTCTACGCTCAACACATGATCAGATTTGTCTTGGTTAGCACGCTGGCAGCGACGGTCGCCTTGGGAGCAGCAGCGCAAACAACGGACGACACTAAGCGAAATGAAAACGTGGCTCGCCATTTCTTCGAATGCTCGAACCGGAATGACATTGAAGGCATGCTCGCCGACCTAACCCAGGACGCGAAAAACTTCGGCCGGCCAGTTGGTCGCGAAGGCTTCCGAATGGTACTGAACGACATCTTCACGACGTTTCCCGATTGGCATGTCGAGGTCGTCGAGATGGTTGCGAAAGAGGATTCTGTTGTTATGCGGTGCAAAGTGGGTGGCACACACCGCGGCGTCGGAAAAATCCCGGTGAACGGGGGGATGTTAGTAGGCGTTACGCCTACCGGAAAACACTTCGAGACCAATCATATTCACTGGTTGAAGTTCCGAGACGGCAAAATCGCCGATCACTACGCGACGCGCGATGACATCGGCATGATGCGGCAGCTCGGTCTTATCCCGCCTGCAGCAACAACCACCAATCCTAAGTAAGGCGTTGCCCGCAACGAAGACATCGCCGGTCGCCAAAGTTTACGTGACATAATACAAGAACTAATGCCGTACGTAGGTCGGCGGGCACTGGCGGGCGTTCAGGGAACCGCGTCGGGCATCGTGTATGGATGGCAACAGGTAGATAACTAACCAGGAAACGAGGAAAAATGACGTAGGGACGACCGTCCGTAATTCAATCGTTACCGGAAAACGACTTGTCGTTACCCCGAAGGATACCACGCGTTCTCTCGCCAGAAAGCTTGCAGCGCGGCGTTGTCGCCGCGAAAAATGTTGCGTTCAGCTTTTCGAATGTTGGCTACCGATTTCGGAAACAGGGTCCGAGGTCGCAAATTGCATTTACCATCGCCACAGTATTG